>CAZSTM010000147.1:0-8592 GCA_964609635.1 uncultured Gemmatimonadales bacterium | reverse complement strand
ACGATGCGGCTCACCCGGAAGTTGTCGTAGATCGAATGGGTGCTCCAGATGCGCAGCCCGTGCAGACCGCGTGTCAGAGACTCCTTATAGGTGTGCCCGATCACCGAACGGTCATTTATATAAACTCTCACCCTGGGCGATTGAATCAGGTAAGCTATATGGTAGATACGGCCGAAGACCAGCGGTTCGAGCCATTTTTCCTCGACCAGCCGGAATCCCGGATCAAGGCGCATCCTCAGCCTCAGCATTTCTTTTTTTTCCGGGGAAGTGCCGTTGAGGATGGTGATCAGGTAGTTGGGAAAGACATGGTACTGGCCATAATCGCCGGTCCTGAGCTTACCGGTTTCGAGAATGCCGGGTTCTCCCTCGGGCATCGAGGCCATCAGGAACATGTTGATATTGCTGTGTCGTGAGCCGGGCATCAGCCGCACGTCATACTCCACCAGCTGCGAGCCCTCGAACTCCCGGGTACACCAGATGGTAGCCGCAGTGCCCCGTCTGGCTCCGGCATCCACCTCCAGCCACCCCCAGGTTATGCCCACCGCAGCGTTACCCTCCACGCTCCAGTTGGATAAGTCCTCCCCGAAGCCATCGTAAAAGACCTCCTCCAGCCGGAAAGTCTCACCTCCCAGCACCCTTGTATATGTCTGGGCAGAAAGGTTCGCAGCCGCTAATAAAATCGCCATGAGCAGTGTCGGGAAAATCCTCATTCGAAAACTCCCTTCAGGTTAATTTGCGCTACGAATCAAAACCGCGGGACAAGATCGCCGGACGGATTAATTATGAAAGACCCGATTGCTTTTCTCCAACTTAAACAAATCAGCGGCGAAGGTCAATTGAAGACTCCCCGCGGCAAGCCGCGGGGAATGCGCTCGCTATTCAATTCAACTCGTTTGTATGAGTTTAAAACTTGACAACCCGTAAGGCAAACAAGTATTGTGGCCCATATTCGATTTCGGACACCTTTCTCTGATACTGCGGTTGCCGGGGAATGAAATTATCAAAATGAAGGGGCTTTAAGATGAATAACCTGCCAAGATTTTTTTACCGGATCGTGCTGCCGGCAGGTGCGGCAGGGCTGCTGAGACTTGAACTGAATTGAAAGTTCAAAAGAAATATCTAAGGAGTAGAAAATGAATAAGATTCCTATCTTCCAGGTCGATGCATTCACGCATAAAGCATTCAGCGGCAACCCGGCGGCGGTATGCATATTGCAACAATCTATGAATGACCGGTGGCTGCAGGATGTGGCCGGCGAGATGAACCTGTCGGAGACCGCTTTTCTTTTAAAAGAGGAAGGCGGGTTCAACCTGCGCTGGTTCACCCCGAAAATCGAGGTCGACCTCTGCGGGCACGCTACCCTGGCCGGCGCCCACGTGCTCTGGGAACAGGGCTATGTGGCGGCGGAAGACACTTTGCACTTCCACACCCTCAGCGGCCGACTCGGCGCCTCGCGCCGGGACGACTGGATAGAGCTCGATTTTCCCTCGGAGCCGCCGGAGGAGGCACAGGCCCCTGCCGGGCTGGTGGAAGTTCTGGGAGTACGGCCGAAATTCATCGGTCGCAACCGGTTCGCTTTCCTGGTGGAGGTCGAGTCCGAGGAAGAGGTAAAGGGCCTGAAACCGGACTTCCGCCGGCTGGAAAAAGCCACCGACCAGTGCGTAATGGTCACCGCTCCGGCCGAAAGTGCCGAATATGATTTTGTCTCCCGCTTTTTTGCCCCGGCCGGTGGAATCGATGAGGACCCGGTGACCGGCTCGGCTCACTGCTGCCTGGGCCCTTTCTGGGGCGCGAAGCTGGGAAAAAAGGAAATGGCAGGCTTCCAGGCCTCGGTGCGGGGCGGAGTGGTCCGGGTGCGCCTGGGTGATCAGCGGGTGTTCCTGAGCGGGCAGGCGGTAACTGTCCTGCGCGGGGAACTGACCGCATAACACCGATACTAATAATCCAGGCAATCGTTCAACAGTTAAAAACACGGAGCAACGCTGATGGCCATCCCTTTCATGAACCTGAAACGTCAGAACGACGCCCTGGCGAACGAATATCAGCAAATCCTCAGGCGGGTACTGGACTCCGGAGTGTTTTTACTGGGCAAGGAGGTGGCAAATTTCGAGGAGGAATTCGCCGCCTTTCATCGAGTGGAGCACTGCCTGGGAACCAGCAGCGGAACCACCGCGCTTCATCTTGCGCTGACCGCCTGCGGGATCGGCCCCGGGGATGAGGTTATCACCGTGCCGAACAGTTTTATCGCCACCTCCGAGGCGATTGCCCATTGCGGGGCGCGCCCGGTTTTCGTGGACGTGGACAGCAGCACCTACCAGATGGACCCACAGAGGATCGAATCGGTGATCACCGAGCGCACGCGCGCAATCGTGCCGGTTCATCTGTACGGCTGCCCGGCGCCGATGGAACAGATCATGGCTGTGGCCCGGCGCCACGGGCTGATCGTGGTCGAGGACGCCGCCCAGGCTCACGGGGCCGGGCTCGGGGAAAGCAGCGTGGGAAACTTCGGGAAAGCGGCCGCTTTCAGCTTTTTCCCCGGCAAGAACCTGGGCGCTCTCGGGGATGGGGGAGCAGTAGCGACCAATGACCCTGATCTACATGAAAAGATGCGTCTCTTACGCAACCACGGCAGCCCGTGCAAGTACTATCACGAGCTGATTGGCTTCAACTATCGGATGGATGCGTTCACCGGGGGAGTCTTGAGCCTCAAGCTGAGCCACCTGGAGCGCTGGAACGAATGCCGCCGCCGGCTGGCCGACTGCTACCTGGAGGAACTGCGAAACACCGCTCTCAAGCTGCCGGTAATTCCCGACACGGCCAAGCACGTCTTCCATCTTTTTGTCATTCAGACCGAGCAGCGGGACAGTTTGATCGAATTCCTCAACAACCGCGGGATCGGGAGCAATATCCACTACCCCGTGCCGATCCACCTGCAGCCGGCTTTCACCGGTTTGGGCCACTCGCCGGGAGATTTCCCGGTGACCGAGGAAGCCGCCGGAAAAATTCTCTCCCTGCCGCTGTGCGCGGATATCACCGAGGATGAAGTGCGGCAGGTATGCGCCGCAATCAAGGAATGGCTGGCCGGTCTCGACTGAACAACAGTCACCTGGTATTTTCAGAATAACTCAAACTCTGATATAAGAAGGTCAGTATCAATTACCATACACTGTTCTATGCGATCACAGTCACTACTTTGCTGATGTATCATCCTGGCAGGTGCACTGAAAAAAATAAATCACAGGAGGATGATCGAATCACCGTTGTCCTGCGCTATGATGACTATTCCAGCCGCAGCAATACCGGGATCGAACTCAAGTTGATCGATATCCTCCGGAGGCATCACCTCCGTTGCACCTTCGGTGTTATTCCCTTCGTGTGTGCCGGTGACGGTTACGAGATCGGGCCTCAAGAGACTTTACCCCTGTCCAAGGATAAAGCGGAGATCCTTAAATCCGCCATAAAAGAGGGATTGTTGGAGGTAGCCCAGCACGGGTGGCGCCACCAAAACATATTGCCCTACAGGCATCCCTGGTGGTCGGACTTTTTCGGGGTCAAATATTCCGAGTTTTTCGGGCTCGATTACCACAGCCAGCTGAAAAGGATACAGGAAGGACGAAAATTCCTGTCCGAGCTGCTGAAAACGGAAATCTCCACCTTTATCCCGCCCTGGAACAGTTATGATCAAACCACCCTAAGCGTGCTTGAGGAACTCGGTTTCAACTATATTTCAGCCGGTGTCCGGGGTAGTGTAACCAAAAACTCAAATCTACGATTCCTGCCCGCCACCTGCAGCGTTTCACAACTGCGGGAAGTTATCAAAAGGCTTAGGAACCAAAAGTGTAACCGACCGTTAATCGTGGTAATGCTGCATGAATTCGAAATCTTCGAGTCCGGAAGCAAAATGGATGCGCTTACACTGGAAGAGTTGGATGATTTATTCAGCTGGCTAAATTACGAGGAAAACATAAGTATTAAATCGATCAATCAAATCGGTTCATCCGGGGAAGGATTGAACGCCCTCAGATTTCGTAATTACAACTTATACCATAAAGCCCTCTTTTTCCTACCGCCGTTTCTGAATCCAGGGAAACCAGGATATTACTTAACAACCGAAATATCCTCTCTACTCAAATTTAAATACTGGGCTTTTACTCTTCTGTATTATTCAGCAATACTGATACTGTCGTCTATCATTTCCTTGAAGTGCTGGATCAGGTTTTATACCTGGAGTGTTTTGACTAAAACGGCTCTCAAATACGCAGGGCCGCTCGCTTTCGCGCTTCTATCGATCGGCGCCTGGCACACTTTGCCGCTCGGATACCAAAGTTTGAGCGGAGCAACATTGTTTGTCGGTATTTCATTTGGAGCTTTTGCCGCCTTGCTTCTGTTGAGGCGAAAACCGGCGAAATAACCATCCATAATAGTGTTTTCTCACGGTTTCCGCTGATGTTCGCGGCGCCACAGCCGGGGATCCATGAAAGGCGGTTGTCCCGCTTTCTCGGCCGCGCGCAGCAGCTCCTCCGCCAGGTCTTCGAAACCGTTGTCGCCGTAAAACGATATCGACTCGCAGGCCAGCCCGGCGTTGATCATTTTTACCCCGAACAGCTCACCGTCCACGAACACCTGGGCCAGCATCCTCCCGTATCTATCCTGTCTAAAAGGAAGGTATTCGATCACCCCGGCCCCGGATAGAATTTCTTCCGCCATACGGCTCGCTTCCCGGCCATAGGGCTGGTCCTCGAAAAATCCATGCTCGGGGTTGCTCACTTCCGGCGTATCGATCCCCAGAACCCTGATAGTCAGCTCCCCCACCCTAAAAGTATCGCCGTCCCCGTAACGAAGCTTTTTCTTATCCACCCGCTCGACTCTGTCGGCGTAATGCGGATAATTCTCCGCCACCATGCTTTCGCAGCGCGGCCTGCAAGCGACTGTCAGCAGCACGATTAACGGAAATACTCCCTTGAGCGATAAAAACCTCAGCCTTGGCATGGTTTTCCCTTATCCGGCCGAAAGGTACAAACAGTTCTCAATTAAAATACGTGTTGAAAAAACTCAAAGTCATGAGTATATGGCTGTCAAGGGCATGCGAATGGGCCATTGGGCCCACCCTTGACAGCCAAAAAAGAAATAAATTTTAATCCCGGGGCGCTTGAAATCTTTTTTTCAACGCCCCTCTAGATTTCGTAGATTTCCAGATCGCGGGCCGCCTCCACCGTGGAGCTGCATCCCTCCCGGCAGCGCAGCGCCAGCTCTTCCGGGTCCTCAGGTGGATAGACGTGGGTAATCAGCACTCTCGACACACCCGACTCACGCGCGATGCGGGCGACTCCGGACGGATTGAGATGGCCCGGAACTTTGGCGGCATCGGTTGTCGAGCACTCGCATATCAAAAGGTCCGCTCCCCTGCTCATATCCACCAGGCTCTCACAGTAGTCGGTATCCCCGGAATAAACCAGGCTGCTCGAGCCCTCGCTCACCCGGTAGGCCAGGCTTTCCGCCTCTCCATGAGAAACTTTAGCCACTTTCACTTCCCATCCCGGGTCACCGGTTACCACTCCGCCGTGAGAGAGCTCCTGCGCCTGGAAGAGATAATTTTTCGGAATAACCGCGGGCCAGGCGGCGTAGATCGACTCAAGAAAATCACCCAGGCCGTGGGGGCCATAAACGGTCAGCTTTCGCTCACCTGCTCCCGGAGCGTAGTTTCCGGCAAAAAGCAGCGATACCAGGTCCAGTGTGTGGTCGGGATGAAAGTGGGTATAAAAGACCTGCGAGAAATCCCGCCAGTCGAGTCCGGCCTGCGCTGCACGGTAGAGAGTCCCGGAACCGCTGTCGAACAGCAGCCTTTCACCCGCCGCCTCCACTACCAGGCCGGGTGCGCCCCGGTCGGCCTGCGGCGCCAGCGTGCCTGAACCGAGAATGATTACTCGCAACTTTGACCTCTTTCCGGGTTTATCTTTCACCGGCTGAGAGAATTCGCTTTTCAAGCCCCTTAAGGTTTCCCGGAAAAACCCTGAACCTCCAGGCAAACCGGCGGAGAATTGATTTCTTTGAATGTAAAGCTTAAAATATAATAACCCATTTATTAAAAAAAGTGTAGAGGCACCCGCACACCTCACGCTGAAAAATGCAAGGAGATCATATATGTCAACCCTGGAAAATGGAGCCCGCCAGGCGGTCTTCATATGCGTAAAAGTAAAACCCGGTGAAACGGTGGTGATTATTACCGACCGCGAAAGCGCTGAAATCGGGGAGGCGCTGCGCCGTGCGGCGAGCGAGGCCTGCGGCGGCGAGGTGCGATATTTCGTGATGGAGAATTTCGGCGAGCGGCCGGAGCAGGGAAATCCCGCCCTGGCTTTCCCGGAAGAGATCGGCAGCGCTATTGGAGCAGCCGATGCCAGCTTTTACGCCGCCGGCAGCAAAAAGGGCGAGCTGGAAAGTTTCCGCATCCCGATGATCGAGGCCGTGGAGTCCAATCCCGGACTCCGTCACGCCCACATGCCCAATATCGACTCTGAGGTGATGGGCCTGGGAATGGCTATCGATTACTCCAGGGTTCAGCGTTTGAGCGCCGCTGTGTACCAGCTGGTCAAAGACGCCCGCACCATCCGGGTCACCACCGGGGCCGGCACCGAGCTTACCGCCCATTTCACCCCGAAACACCGCTGGGTTGTCAGCGACGGGCTGATCCGGCCCGGCCGTTGGAGTAACCTGCCGGACGGCGAGGTTTTCACCTGCGTGGAATCGGTCGAGGACGGCTCGGTGGTGGTAGTGGACGGCGCTCTCGGCGACTATTTCGACCGCAAGTACGGCCTGCTCGACCGCACCCCCCTGACTATCCATTTGCGCGGCAGCCGAGCCTCAGAACTCGACTGCACCAATAAAGCTCTACTGGATGACTTTGCCCGCTACCTGAAACAGGATGAAAACGCCGACCGGCTGGGTGAGTTCGCTATCGGCACCGCAGTGGGGCTCGAGCGGATGATCGGAAACCTGCTGCAGGATGAAAAGTTCCCCGGAGTACACGTGGCCTTCGGGGACGGTTACCCGAAAAAGACCGGCTCGAACCTGACCAGTATCGCCCACGTTGACTGTGTCATGCGCTCGTGCTCGGTCTCGGTCGACGGCAACCCGATCATGCGAGACAGCGCCTTCCTGTTCGACTACTGAGCCGCGCCGTTTATTTGCCCATCAATTCAAGCACCGCCGCAGTCATGGCTTTCACCCCGGTCTGCACGGTAGGCACGATCACAGGATAATAAAGCGGAGAGTGAAGGCCGGGCCGCTGGTCGGGATCGGAACCCGGCCTAGCTGTGCCCAGACGGAACATACATATCGGCACCTTGTGCCCGGTTCTGCCGTACTCGCTGAAATCCTCGCCCCCGGTAGTCGGCGGTATCTCGATCACCTTTTCCGCACCCAGTGTTTCCCGGAAAACTCCGGCCATCCGGCCGGTAAGAGCAGGGTCATTGTAAAGCGCCGGGGTAAAACCTTCGGGAGAGGTGATCAGCGGCAGACGGTCCTCGGGCACACCGGCTGCCCGGCAGGTGTTAGTAGTAATGCGCTCGATGGCTTCCAGGATAGTCCGACGGACCTCCTCGGTGTAGGAGCGCACTGTCAGTTGGAGACGAACCTCATCGGGGATAATATTGTGCTTGGTTCCCCCGTGGATCGAGCCCACTGTGACAACTCCCGTCTCCACCGGATTGATCTCGCGGCTTACTATGGTCTGCAAGGCATTGACTACCTGGGCGGCGATAACTACCGGGTCCCGTCCCTGATGAGGCCTGGCCCCGTGCGAGCCTACCCCCCGGATCAGGATGTCCACGGAGTTTACGCTGGCCATGCAATAGCCCTGGCGGAAGCCCACCTGACCGGTTTCGAGCGTAGGGTCCACGTGCTCGGCAATGGCATAGTCCGGTACCGGCCAGCTCTGGTAGAGACCGCCGGCCAGCATGGCGCGGGCGCCCGCGCTGAATTCCTCGGCGGGCTGCCCGATCAGGATCAGCGTCCCGGCCCAGGAGGAGCGTAATCCGGCAAGCGCCCGGGCGGTACCTACCAGAACGGTGGTGTGCATGTCATGCCCGCAGGCGTGCATCACCGGGTTGACAACACCGTTGACATCGGCCATGCTCACCGTGCTGGCATAAGGTAATCCGGTTTTCTCCTGCAGCGGCAAGGCATCCATGTCCGTCCGCACCAGCACCGTGGGACCGGCCCCGTTTTTCATCACCGCCACCACTCCATAGCAAACCCGGGCAGTGTCCTGGTATTTGCCCACCGGGTATGTGACCTCGAAACCGGCCGCGCGCAGCCGGCGGGCCAGCTCGGCGCTGGTTTCTTTCTCCAGGCAGGACAACTCCGGAGCGGCGTGCAGCTTTTTATAGAGCTCCACCAGCGAGGGCAGCTCCGTTTCGATAATTTCCGCCGGGTCTTCCGCACACAACCGGTCTGCGGTTCCAAGTGCGAAAATCACCAGAAAAATAACGGTTAGCTTTTGATGAAAAGATTTTATCATTCTCCTACTCTCCCTGCCGGGTGAAAACCTCATGAGCAGGCGGCTCACCCTGAAATGAATGAAAATACACTGGCCAT
>CAZSTM010000146.1:2511-8605 GCA_964609635.1 uncultured Gemmatimonadales bacterium | reverse complement strand
GGCTTTCAATCTCTTTGCGTTCTTCCTCGCTGAGCGAACCCTTGGGAATGGTTAACAGCTTGTATTCCTCCTGCTCCAGAAGGTGGAATTTCCCGAGGTCTGAATCTTCGATGATCACCTGGGCGAGTTCCTTGAGCCGTTTGGAAGAATCCTCGGCCATGATAGAGGGTTCGTTTGCAGATAAGATCAATGAGAGGTACTCATCGAGGGTGGCAAGCCGGCGCTGCATTTCCCGGTCGGTTTCGCTGAACTTGCTCAGGTATTCCTGGCGTCCTTCTTCCAGCAGCTCTTTCACTTTGACTCGACTGGTTTCCTTGAGGATAATCTGGTGTACGACATCGAAGCGCCGCTTGATCAAATCCAGGTGTTCGGGATAGAGTTTTTTCGCTTTCAGCAGTACATTTTCCCTTACTCCTACCTTGCCGAAATCATGCAGCAAGCCCGCGTACCGTATCTCTTTCAGTTGATCCTGTGAGAAATGTGTATCCTTGAACGGTCCGCTCGAGGTGCGGTCGACCAGTTCGGCCATTCCCGTGGTCAGCGTGGCCACCCGTTCGCTGTGACCGCAGGTGGTCGGGTCTCGGGATTCGATGGCGGTCACGGAGGCCTGGACAAAACCCTCGAAAAGGTTTTCGATGTCGCGGTAGAGTCGGTAGTTTTCCAGGGCGACAGCAGCCTGTGAGGCCAGGGCTCCGATAAGGTCCCTCGAGCGTTCATCGAATGGAATGACTTTATCTTCGGCTATGTCCGGGGTGGAAAGTATCAGCTCTGAATCCGGTTTGCGGTTTATGAGCTGGATCACTCCGGATATCTCGTCTTTCTGGTTGCGCATAGCTACCGCGAGCATGCTTTTGGTGCGGTAGTTGTTGCTCTCATCGAACGACCGGTTGATCGAAAAGGCGTACTGTTCGGGAACATTGTAGCAATCATCCAGGATCAGCGACTCCCCGGTCAGAGCCACATAGCCGGCAATGCTGTTCGGTCCGATGGGGATGGTGAATTCCTTGAAGTCTATTTTCAGCGAGTGGCCCAGAGTGTTGCGGAAGCGCAGGATCTTTTCACCTTCCTCGTTCTCGTCGATAATATAGATACTGCCTGCATCAGCGATGGTAACATTGCAGGCTTCGCGTAGAATTTTAAAAAGCAGGCGGTCGATGTCATGCTCGCTGGAAAGAGATATACCGATCTCGATCAGCTTTTGCAAATCCTGTTGACCGCTGCCCAGCAGTCCCCGAATTCGCTCGAGTTCCCTGCGCAGGGCAGCATGGCGGCAGGCATCCCTCAGGGCCACCAGGAGTTGTTTCTCGGTGAATTCGGCAGCCAGCAGGGTGTTCACCTCATAGGGCTCATCGGCGCCGTAGTCGCCGTCATCTATCAGAATGAGAGTGGGCTGATAATGGGAGGATATCACATAGTCGCGGATCTGACGGCCGCTGCGCTTCCATCCACCCGAGTCCGCCACGAAAATAACCGGCTCGATCAAAGCACTTTTGGTTTTCGAGTCGGCCAAGTTGTGCAGGTTAAAACCGGCCTCACTCAGTTTAGGGGCTACTGAGACCAGATGGTTTTTCTCGGAGAAACAAACCGTTCCACAAACAGAACCTGTCTCCACGGTGATTTCCTGCTGCTTGTCAAAGTCGATTTTTTTAGTCACTTTAAATCCCTGTCTATTACGAGAAGTAGCCATTTTTCTTGACCGGTATTCCCTGAGTATCTAATTTAGGTAATCTTTTTCTCAATTTCAATATTAACTTTATTTTTTCGGCCGGGGCTTGGCAAGGCTCTTATGGTATTTTCACCCCCAGCGATGAAAGTAACATCGAAAAAACACTGCGGTACCGGAAAATCCGGCGCCGGCAAGGCCAGGCTCCTCGCTCTGGATATGTTGGGCAAATGGGCTCAAACTGAGCCTGAACGGGAAAAGCAACTGGCTGTTTGCTCAGCCAGGGACCGGGCGTTTGTAAAAAACCTGGTGACCGGTACCCTGCGCATGAGAGGGCTGATCGATTATTATCTGGACCATTTTCTTAAAACCGGTACGGGCTCGTTGCCCGGGCGGGTGCGAGACATCCTTCGCCTGGCGGTTTTTCAGTTCAAGTTCTGTGACCGGATTCCGGATTACGCGGTAGTTAATGAATCGGTTGAGCTGGCTCGTCCGCTGTTTAACGGTAAATATGTCGCTCTGGTCAATGCGGTTCTGCGGGGCTTGTTGAGAGAAGGAGAGGAAATCGCTCTTCCTGCGGAAGATGATGATCCGGCATTTTCCCTGGCGGTGAAACATTCTCATCCCCGATGGCTGGTCCGCAGATACTTGAAGCGTTTCGGTTTTGACTCTACCGAAGCTCTGTTAAAGGCCAACAATCAACAGGCTCCCTTGATGGTTCGCGACCGTTCCGGGATGTCGGCCCGGGCTTTTCGGGCGGCAGGGATTAAAACCACCAAAGGGGCGTATGCGCCGGAAGCGCTGGTGGTCGATAAGCAGGTTCACCCTTCGGAGCTTCCGGGATATGATCGGGGTCTGTTTTATGTTCAGGATGAAGCCCAGATGCTGGTAGGCCGACTGGCGGCGCCGCAGCCGGGCTCTACAGTTGCAGACTTTTGTTCCGCGCCGGGAGGCAAAGTGACTCACCTGGCCGAGCTTGTCGGGCCGGATGCACTGGTGGTGGCGGTGGATGTGGACAGCAAAAGGTTGGAAATCTTACGAGAAAACCTCGAAAGGCTGGAGTTGAACAACGTGCGCCTGGTGGCAGGCGATGCCCGGCGGCCGGCTCTGAATCAAGTCGATATGCTGCTCTGCGACGTACCCTGCTCAGGAACCGGGGTTTTTCGCAGAAAGCCGGAGCTGCGCTGGCGCGTGCAACCCCAAAGCCTGCGGAAATTCAGACAACTGCAGCGGGAAATTATCTTGGCGGCCGGCCGGTGTGTTGCCGAGGGAGGAGTGCTCATCTACAGCACTTGTTCCCTTGAGCCGGAAGAAAACCTGCAGGTGGTGGACTGGTTTCTCGCCCAAAGGAATGATTTCGAAATCGAGCCTGCACAAAAAATCCTGACCCCTGCTCTGGTCTCCGAGTGCGGGTGTCTGGAGACCTTTCCGCATTTGCATGGTATCGATGGAGTGTATGCGGCGCAAACCGCAAGGTTAAGATAACAGACACGGTGGTGTTACACGACTGCGCAGAACAGGATAGCAGCAGATTTTCACCGGATAACTTTAATACAATACGCAAAATGTTGAAAAACAGTTTTTTATACCTTTTAACTGCGGTGGTCTCGTTTTTATTCGGCCTTTTCGTGCTCGACCAGATTATTCTGCCTTACCTGGCCGGTGGGAAAATGCGGGTAGAGGTACCCGCAGTGGAGGGTCTCCCCTTATCCCGGGCGCAGACGTTATGCCGGGATGTCGGTTTGCTGCTGAGTGTCCGCGGTGAGACCTATAACGATGAAATACCCCCTGAAAGCATTTTAAAACAGGAACCTGAGGCGCGGATCATGGTGAAGCCGGGGCGCAGGGTCTACGTGATGGTCAGTCTCGGCCCGGAAATTGTCAGTGTGCCCCGGGTCGAAGGGCTCACTTTGCGCCAGGCGAGAATTCTGATCGAGCGCAGCCGGCTGGTTCTGGGTGGTGTGGAGCGCCGGAGCGATGATACAGTGGGCCGGGACCGGGTTCTTCAGGTGGAGCCGCCTGGCGGAACGGCCTTGCCAAGGGGCGTTGAACTGAAGCTGGTTGTCTCGGACGGGGTTCCCAGGGTCGAGGTTCCCTCGGTAATTGACAAGACCTTGGAGCAAGCCAGGGAAATACTTGAAAACGCCGGTCTCCGCTTGGGCGTGGTCACCTATAAATATAATCGCTTTATTGCCGAGGGCCGGGTGTTGGACCAGAGCCCGCTGGAACGGGTCGAAGTGGAAAAGGACACCAGGGTAAGCCTGGTGATTTCGACCACAGTTCGCTGACAGATTAAAGGAGAGGGATTTTCAATTCAGTCAGGTAAAGATTGATTTTTAGGTAATTTCTTGTTATTTTAAAAGTTTTCGGATTTAGAGTTTTAATTATTTTGTTACTATCCAGCTTGACTATCGTTTGCGGTTCTCAGTTGCAGCCTTTGTCAGGCGGCGGGTTCTCGAAGTAAAGGGCCGAAAAATATATGTTTGAAGAGCTTACAGAGAAGCTTGAAGGCGTTATCAAGCGCATCGGCGGTCGAGCGGTACTCAACCAAAGCTCCATCGGGGAAGGCTTGCGCGAGATTCGGCGGGTGCTGCTCGAGGCGGATGTCAACTATAAGCTGGTGCAGGAATTCCTCAGGAAGATTGAAGAGCAGGCGCTGGGCAGGGAAGTGATAACCAGTGTCAGTCCCGGCCAGATGATGGTCAAAATCGTCTACGACGAGCTGGTGAACATGCTCGGAGGTTCATCGCAGCCGTTGTCGGCAGCACCCTCGCCGCCCACAGTGTTCATGCTCTGCGGCCTTCAGGGTTCCGGGAAGACCACTACGGCCGGTAAGCTGGCCCTGCGTCTGAAAAACCAGGGTGGCAAGCCCCTGATGATAGCCGCGGATGTCTATCGCCCGGCGGCGGTCGAACAACTCCAGACCCTGGGACGCCAGCTCGATGTTCCGGTTCACTCACCGGCTCAGAGCGGCAATCGCGTGGAAACAATAATCACCGAGGGCCTGGCACGGGCGAAAGAAATGGGTGCGGACACGGTGCTGATCGATACCGCCGGCAGGCTCCATATCGACCGTGAAATGATGGAAGAGCTGGTAAACATCAAGCGAATCGCCGGGCCGCAAGAGGTATTGCTGGTAGTGGACGGAATGACCGGCCAGGATGCAGTCTCCATCGCTCAGAGCTTCCACCGGGAGCTGGAGTTGAGCGGCCTGGTGCTCACCAAGCTGGACGGTGATGCCCGCGGGGGTGCTGCGCTGTCTATTTACGGGGTGACGCGGGTGCCGATCAAGTTGATCGGTGTCGGCGAAAAACTGGACGCCCTCGAGGTTTTTCATCCCGACCGCATGGCCTCGCGACTGCTGCAGATGGGCGACATTGTCACTCTGGTCGAGCGGGCCGAGGAACACATGGACCGTGAAGCCGCCGAACGACTGGAGAAGAAGGTCCTCAAGCACAAAGACATGGACCTGGAGGATTTTCTCTCCACCCTGAGGCAGTTGCAAAAGCTCGGTCCCATGGAAAACTTGCTCCGGATGATCCCGGGGATGAACAGCAAGATGCTAAAGGCGGCGAAAATCGATCCCAAGCGTTTCAAGCGCGTCGAAGCCATTATTCTTTCCATGACTCCGGAAGAACGCGCCAGGCCCAAGATTCTTGATACCCGTCGCAGAAAGAGGGTAGCCGCCGGGTCCGGGGTGACTGTCCAGGAAGTCAACCAGTTGGTCAAGCAGTTCGGCCAGATGCGAAATATGATGAAGAAAATGGATCTTTTCTCGGGTGGACAGCCCGCTTCCATGATGCGTGGAAGCTTCCCTTCTCTTTAACTCGAAACCGGATGGTAATTACTCGAAAGTCAGGAGTCGGAGATTTTAAAGTTCCAGAGCTCCAATTAATAATATCCTGAACTGAAAATCCGCGTGCCCTGGCGCACGTTATCCTGACACCTGAGCTCTGATTGTGCGAATACTTACGTAACTATTAATCTTTTATACCAACTTTATAGCAATGAGGGAGGACAATTTATGGCGGTGCGAATCAGACTGCGCCGGATGGGTAAAAAGAAAAGCCCCACTTATCGTTTGGCTGTTGTAGACAAACGTGTCAAGAGGGATGGAAGGTTTATCGAGTTTGTCGGTTTCTATAACCCCACCAAACATCCTTACATCCTGAATCTTAAAGAGGAGCGGATCATCGAGTGGCTTGGTATGGGCGCTTCACTTTCGGCGACCGTGGAAAGCCTGTTGCGCCAAGCCGGGGTACTGCTCCGCTGGCACGAGTTGAGAACCGGACAAAAGGTGAAACCCATCCCCAGAAAGCCACCCACTAAGGTCGCTCCCAGGAAAGCCTCCAAGAAAGCCAAAGAGGCGAAGGCCGAGAAGCCGGAGGTCGAGGCTCCCAAGGAAGAAGCCCCCAAGGCCGAGAAGCCGGA
>CAZSTM010000146.1:0-2411 GCA_964609635.1 uncultured Gemmatimonadales bacterium | reverse complement strand
AGAAGCCGGAGGTCGAGGCTCCCAAGGAAGAAGCCCCCAAGGCCGAGAAGCCGGAAGCCGAGGCACCCGAGGAAGAGGCCCCTGAGGTCGAGAAGCCGGAAGCAGAGGCCCCTGAGGAAGAAGCCCCTGAGGCCGAGAAGCCGGAGGACGAGGCTCCCGAGGAAGAAGCCCCTGAGGCCGAGAAGCCGGAGGCAGAGGCTCCCGAGGAAGAGGCCCTCGAAGCGAAAGCTGAAAAAAAGGCTGAAAAAGCCGAAGCCGCTGAGAAGAAAAAAGCCGCTAAATCATCAAAGGCTAAGAAACTTCCCGAGGCGGAAGCGGAGGCAAAACCCCAGAAGCAGGCCAAAATAGCCCCGGCTCCCGCTAAAGCCAAGGGGAAGAAGGCGGCAGGGAATGAGAAGGATGCAGATTCCGCATCCGCGGAAGAAGAAAAGAAAAAGTAGCGGCAGTGGACAATGAAAAGGCTTTTCTTGACTGTCGGCGAAGTAATCAAGCCGCACGGAGTGCATGGCGAGGTAGGAGTTAAGAGCCTGACCGAGCGGCCGGATTTGCGGTTTCGTCCCGGAGAAGAACTCTGGCTCGGGCCTGATGAGGATAATCTCGAACCGATAACCATTCGCTCGGTACGGGCCCATAAACAGGGCTATCTGGTACTATTCGACTCGGTTACCGACCGCAACCTTGCCGAGGGAATGCGCAAATGGAAGCTGTTCATTCCCGCCGACCGGGTTCCCGAGCCCGCTCAAGGCCGTTACTATCACCATCAGTTAATCGGCCTTGCGGTTCTGGATGAATCCGGGGCGGCTATGGGCCGGGTCAGTCAGGTAATCGCGAATCCCGGACAGGACCTTCTCGAAGTCAGACTGAGCAGTCAAGGCGGCAGGCAGGTTCTGGTGCCTCTGGTGGAAGATATAGTACGGGAAGTGGATCTGGCGGAGGGCACTCTAACTGTTCGTCTCCCGCAAGGGTTGCTGGATATCTGAAGAGTATGCTGCAGATAGACATAATTACGATTTTCCCGGAGTATTTCGACCGGCTGCTGTCTCTGGGCGTTCTCTCCAGGGCCGAGAAAGAAAGCCTGGTGCGTCACCGTGCTGTCAACTTGCGGGATTTCACCGGGGACAGCCACCGGACGGTGGATGACTACCCTTTTGGGGGCGGTTCCGGAATGGTGCTCAAACCGGAACCGGTTTTCGAAGCGGTAGAATGGTGCCGTAAGAGTGCCGAACCCGCCGTGCCGGATAACAAGGCGCGGGTGGTATTGCTTTCCGCACGGGGAAAGGTGCTGGATCAGCAGCAGGCGCAGAAACTATCCCTGACCGATCAACTGATTCTGATCTGCGGCCATTACAAGGATGTGGACGAGCGGGTAGCCAGTCATCTGGCCGATGAGGAGATAAGCATCGGCGATTACGTGCTCTCGGGCGGAGAGCCCGCCGCGGCGGTGATTGTGGATGCGGTGGTGCGGCTGCTACCGGGATCGCTCGGGGATTTCGGCTCCGCTACCGGCGATTCATTCTTTGAGGAGATTCTCGGTGCGCCGCAGTATACCAGACCCCGGGTGTATCGGGGATACAAGGTTCCCGAGGTGCTGACCAGCGGGGATCACCGGCGGATCGAACGCTGGAGAAAAGAACAGGCCGAGCGACTGACCGCCGAACGCAGACCCGATCTGCTTAAATGATAACCTGTAACTCAGAATACAAAACCGAAGATCCGGTTACGCGACATAACTTATGGATTCAAAGCAATTACAATATTCTGATAATTATTAAAAGAGCGTTTCAACAGCGCTCGGGTAACCAAGCGAGGAACTAATGAATCGGTTTATGGAACTTGAAAAGGAGAGCCTGAAAAAACCGGAAGAGATCCCGGAATTCAATCCCGGTGATACGGTAAGGGTAAGAATCCGGGTACGCGAGGGCAACAAGGAGCGCCTTCAGAGTTTCGAGGGTGTGGTGCTCCAGCGCCGCGGAGGCGGGGTGAATGAAACTTTCACCGTCCGCAAGATCTCCAGTGGTGTGGGAGTGGAGCGCATCTTCCCCCTGCATTCACCGGTGATCGAACAAATCGAGGTGGTTCGCTACGGCCGCGTTCGCCGCGCCAAGCTTTATTACCTGCGAAAACTTACCGGAAAAGCCACGAGAATTCCGGAGCGCAAGTTCAGATAAACACCTTCCACTCGGTTTGTTATCTGCTCGATAAGCGGTGCGACTATACTGAAATAGCGCGAATTTATTACCGGAGGCGGCGGCGCAAGAAATCTTGCCTGCCGCCTTTTTTGTTTTTTACCTCCACCAAAACTCAAGACTTTGGTGGGGTGGCGGGGAACCACTCCGGGTTTTATTTTCTAGAGAGCAGGGACATCCATGATAAGTTAAGTCAAGGGGAAAACGGAGATTTCCCTTAACCCC
>CAZSTM010000145.1:0-8625 GCA_964609635.1 uncultured Gemmatimonadales bacterium | reverse complement strand
CCGGAGCTGAGTATCAAGGGCAGGGGCGAACAGATCGATTACCAGACTTATCTGGCCGAGGGCGGTATTGCCGGCTTCGAAACCCAGAAGGGCTGTTTCGAGAACTGCTCCTACTGCCTGGAGGGCAGCGGCAGGGTGCTTTTCCGTAATCCCCGGAAGGTCGTGGAAGAATTGAATGACCTGGCCTCGTGCGGATTAAACGATCTCCACCTCTGCGACACCGAGTTCAACCAGGATTTAAGCTATTGCCACAGGTTTCTCGAAACGCTGATCGCTGAAGGCCCCTCGATGAAATGGGTCCTCTACATGAAAAGCTCCCCCTACGATGAGATGCTTTTCCGTCTGTTGAAAAAAAGCGGGGCCCGGTTGATTACCCTTTCGCTGCCCTCCGGACGGGACTCTCTGGCTCACGCCGGGGAAATACGAAGACTTACCAAAAAGCACGGCATCCGGATGGCGGTCGATTTCCTCTGCGGCTTTCCCGGAGAAACCGTGGAAGCGATCAGGAGCGCCGTCGAAACTTTGAGAAACATCCGGCCGGACACGGTGGGAGTCAACAGCGTAATCCGGCTTTATTCAGACGCCAGTATCACCCGGGAAGTCTTGCGCTCTGCAAACCACCGGGAAAAGCTCTCCGGAGAACCGAAAGACAACCCTTCATTCATCCGTCCGGTTTTTTATAAAAACATCACCCTAGAGCTGTTGCATGAGATAATCGGCGGCGACCCGCTGTTCACGATCGAGGGTTTCGAGCGGACATCCAACTATGAGAGGCTGTGAAGTTAGCGCGTTTCGCCCCGGCCGGCTCTGCAGCGTTAAAATGCAATCGAGGCTGCAGTCTTATGCCGGCAGGTTTAATAATCCTGCTTGGTTTCGCGCTCGCGCAGGATGCGCTTTATTTCTTTTTGCACCGTCGGCTCGAGCGGGGCGACCTCATGCTTTGCAAGTATTTCCCCAACCCGGGTGTTAAGCTTGGAGAACAAGTCTTTTGGGTCCGAGGCTTCCCAGTGGGCCAGCGGCATGCGATTAAAAACCCCGGGCATCCAGATATCGCGGCAGTTCTCCAGGGTGTGTTGATCCTGCAGGAAGTGTCCCCCGGCTCCCACCCGGCGGATCGCCTCCAGGGCAAGAGTGTCTCCGTTGACGGTGACCCCCTCGGAGGCCTTGCGCAGCATGCCCACCAGCTCATTGCAGAACAGGATCATCTCCATCGAGCTGATCAGCCCGCTGCCCAGGTAGCCGACATCGTGTACCAGGTTCCCTCCGGCCAGAAGAGCTAAAAGGATCTGATGGGCCGCCTCTGCTCCGGCCTGGGGATCCAGCGTCTTGCTGTCGGCCGCCCCGGCCAGGCCCCATACCGGCAGATGATAATAATGCGCCAGGTCTGCGAAGGCGCAGAACATGGTATGAAATTCAGGTGAAGCATAGGTGTAGGAAGCCCAATGCATATCCATGGCGGTGACATTCCCGCCGAAGATATACGGCGCTCCCGGCATGCTCAGCTGGTGGACTACCAGGCCGGCCAGACATTCCGCGTTTCCCAGGGCCAGAGCCCCCGCCAGGGTCGCCGGCGCTGTGCCTCCGGCCATGCTCCCGGTGACATAAACCACCGGTATGCGGTGCTCGGCGCAGAAAATTACCATTTCCATTCCCTCTCGAGTATGAACCCGCGGGGGGATCGGTTCAGTATAAAGAATGGCGAAAGGCCGGGATGATACCTCCTCGGCCGACCCGCGCACCGCCAGCATCATCTCGTAGATCGGCTTAATGTCTTTCAATCCCTGGGCGGTGTAGACTACAGGCTTCACCGTGCCGGTCAGCATGGCCTCGAACTGGTGGACAAAAGAGCTGGTGCCGGGACAGTCATCCCCGATCGCCATACTCATCACAAAATCTATGCGTTCCATGGCATCGACAAAGCGGGCCATCTGAAAGCTGTCCTTCTTGCAGGATTTTCGCATCTTTCTGGTGTGCGGGTCAACTGTCCACGGAGTATCCGAGCCGGTGCCGAAATAGACATTACGCCCGCCCAGGCTCATTGCTTCCCGGCCGGCGCGATCGTAAACCGTTACCAGCTCCGGAGCATCAGCCAGAGATCGCTCCACCACCTCGGCAGGAATTCTGATCAGTCCATCCTTGCCCAGTGTACAACCACTATCCAATAACAGCCCGCAGGCACCCGGATGGTGAAAAAGCATGCCCTGATCCTGGAGTATTTCCATGCTTGCCAGATGTATGCGTTCGATCTGTTCCTCGGAAAGGGTTTGTAACTTGAGGGCAGGTGTGAAGGGGCCGGTATGCACAAGTATTCTCCGGGAAGAATTGAAGACCCCGCGCAGCAAGCTGCCGGGAATCTGCGATTGTTAAGGTTTTTTTATTATTACTGTTGGCTCGCTATTCAATTCAGCAATACCAGGAAACTTCCTTTCCAATCTAATAAAACCCGGCATTCCAAACTTGTCAAGATTTGGATTGGAGAATATAATAAAACTATTCAAGACTCCCCACAGCAAGCTGCCGGGAATCTTTGATTATTAAGGTTTTTTATTATTACTGTCGGCTCATTATTCAATTCAGCGCTTTGCAGCCGTTTGATTTCCCTGTCCATCACATCCTTTTATTCTGTCAGCCTAGCCTTAAACCCCGGAACTTGAGAAAATGGACAAGCCGGAGCTTTTTACAGAACTACTCCGTGAAGTGGAAGCGGTTATCGCCTCTGGGGCTTCACGCGATGACAAACTGGCCGGCATCTGTGGTCTGTTCAAGGAGCGTGTGCCCTACTACGACTGGGTCGGTTTTTACCTGGTAAGCGACGAAAAGCACCTGGTACTCGGGCCCTTTGCGGGTGAGCCCACCGAACATGTAAGCATCGAGTTCGGCCGGGGTATCTGCGGCCAGGCAGCCGAGAAGCGGGAAACCATCGTGGTTCAGGATGTATCAACGCAGAGCAATTACCTGTCCTGCTCCATAGCGGTAAAGGCGGAAATCGTGGTCCCGATTTTCAAGCACCAGGCTCTGGTAGCCGAACTCGACATAGACTCACACCGGCTTGCGCCTTTCAGCGAACAGGACAGGGAATTTCTCCAGCGGCTGTGCGAAAATCTGTCCGGGATGTTTTAACCGGTTGCAGCGGCGGGTCCGGGCGATTGCGCATCGGTTCGTACGGCAGCTTGGGGAAGAACTGCCAGGACAAGGTTCCTCGGACGGAATAGACAAACTGATTGAGATCTGAGATAAAAGATTGCTGATAATTCAAGGCCGCCCGGCTTTCTTTTCCGGGCGGCCTGTTTATTGTGCGCCTGAAACCGGCTTCTAATCGTAATAGCGGCCGAAAAAGTTATTGAAGATTGCGTTCAACTTGTCGCGCAGGATGCTGTAGGAGTAATGACGTCTGGCCATCTGGTAGTTATGGTCCACCATCTCGGCCCGTAATACTTGATCGTTGAGGATCTTCCGGGTAAGATTCACCGTTTCCTTGGTGATGTAATCATCTATTTCGATATTCCAGAATCCCTTGGGCCTGATATCGGTGGCATAGACCGAGTAATTGTTTACCAGGACAGGCTTTTTAAAGTAGAGCGCTTCCAGGAAAGCGTTGCCGAACCCCTCGAAAGTCGAGGGGAAGGTGACCAGGTCGGCGAACTGATAGAGGTCTGAGAGGTGGTAGATTTTTCTGCCGTCGGCGGTTTTTCCTCGTTCCACACCCACGATATCCGCCGCCAGGATCAGCTCTGCACCCAGGGTATCGGCGTAGGCTTGCAACCGGGCAAGATAGGATTGCCCCTCATCCCCAGAGCCATGGCTGATCACCAGCTTGGCTTGCTTCCCCAGTCGATGGGTCAGCTCGATAGCGTGCTCGATCCCCTTTCGCTGCACCACTCGAGTCGGTTGCAGAATGAAATAATCCCCATCTTTCAGACCCAGAGCCCGGCGCACATCTTTAGCGTAATCATCGGGTTCTCCGGGAGGGTGATCATAGTCCATCACATTGGGAATGATGATAGGAGAGATACCGGTCCTCAAGCTCAATTGATTGTCTCCGGAACTGTTGATCACCACGTGTTGGACGGTTTCCAGATGCGGTGGAAAAGCCATATTCAGGTAATCCCAGACCGAGTTCACCAGAAACCGCTTGCGTTCCCAGAAAAAGTCATGATGATGCCCTATGGTCTGGATACCGGTCTCGGCGATCACCTCGGTGATCGCCAGTCCCAGGGGAAGGTTAAGCGGAATGGCCAGTGAATTTTCCGCTACCATCAGATGGATCTCAAAACTTTCTATGAAAGCGTATATCGTGTCTTTCAGCCGGTCTTTGACTTCGTGGATTTTGTTAGTCAGAGCACGCGAGCGGAACGGCATACTGAAACACTGGTCGTAAATCTCACTTATCAGCGGATGCTGGAAATCCGCCAGCGGCTCCAGCAGGGAGTTTTTCTCCGGAGTATCGAGCTGGCCTGCGAAATAGAAACATTTAAAACCCATTTTCTTCAAAACATGACACCATTTGCTGGTCTCCAGGGAAACCCCGTCGGTTCCCTTGAATCGAGTGGAGATAAACCCCACATTTTTGACCTTCTCACGAACGAGTCTGTTCCGCATCGATCCCTCTTGGAATAAAGAGTTACAGAATTCCTGATCTGCCGGTCGATTATCAATTTAAAGGATGAATGTTATCCTCTAAACCGGACAATGTCAACTGTTTTCCTTGTTGCAGGTTGGAACTTTGCCGGAGGTGCCGTTCTTGACCGATCATCAGATGTTTGGTATAGTAATGACAGGCCGTAAATAAAAACCGGCTTTTACTTTTCAACTCCGCAGGGATGCCATTTTCTTGTCAACCGGGTTTTTCAGCTTATGACAGAGTCATCCCACGATGAATACCTGAAAGACACAGCCCGACGGTTCTGCTCGGAATTGCTGACCGAGACCTGCCGCATACCTTCCCCTTGCGATGAGGTGATCGCCGATCTGACCGACCTCTCAGGCAAGCGGGTGGTACTCTGGGACATTTACGGCACAATCCTGGCGGGCCGTGCAGTCGATCTCGAAGGCTCATTGAGCAAGCCGGATGCCATGCTCTCCGCTTTCGAACAGACTGCCCGGAAGTTCGCTTTCAACGGTATCGACCCGGCCGGTGAAAGCCGGGCCGGATGGCTGCGCGATAGATATATCGCCGGGATAGAGCGAGTCCACCGAAAGAAAAAAGCGGAAGGTTTCGCCAGCCCGGAAGTTAAGATCGAAGAAATCTGGTCGGAGATCATTTCCGAGCTCGAAGAACTGGGCTACGCCGTGGCCAAAAAGGAACGCGCTCTTCTGCCCTGGAGGGCGGCGCTTTTTTTCGAGATTGCTTTTCAGCAGGCGGTATTTTACCGCGGAGCATCCCGGGTTCTGCTCCGGCTCAAGGAAATGGGAATCCGTCAGGGAATTGTCTCCAATGCCCAATTCTACACCCCGGTTTTACTGGAGATCTTCCTGAGCGAAGATTCGTCGAACAAGCGAGTCAGGCTGACCGATATTTTCGAGGAGCCTCTGACAGTGTTTTCCTATCGTCTCGGCCGCTCCAAGCCGGACCCGGAGATTTTTGCCGATGTCCTGAGGGGGCTGGACCGGGAAGGAATCGCCAGAGAGGATATCATCTACGTGGGCAACGACATGCTCAACGACATCCAGGTTGCGGGCTCTCACGGCCTGACTACTGTCCTGTTCGCGGGGGATTGTCATTCGCTGGAGCTGCGCGAAAACAGTGAATGCACAAAGGCCGCCCGGCCTGCTGCGGTGATCACCGCCTATAACCAGCTTCCGTTCATGCTCTCCGGGGGCGCGGCCACCGGGAAGATGACCCTGTATCTGGGCATCTGGCACCACCACCTTCGCCCCGGCGGGGTGAGTTCCGTGATCCGCGACAGCCTCGAAGCCCTGGGTACCTACGGCGGTTACTCTCTGGTGCAGGCTGATCTATTCGCCGATGCGGATGAAACCGGCGTTGAGCCTGCCGAGTGGGTTGAGATGCCGGACCGATTCGATTCTCTTTCCATACGGGTGCGCAATGTGCCGGAGCTGGCCTATGACGACCGCCCGGCGGCCGATAAGCTCGAGTTCATTGCCCGAGCCGAGAAACAGCGCAACCTGTTGGCCGGGTTGATCGACTTCGAAGGCTGCAGCCGAAACAACCCTTATGTTCTCTACGCCCATAATTCCGCTCTGGGCAAGAACCCTTACGCTTCGGCCGGATTACGGCTGCTGGCCGAATGGGCGCACGAGGGCGGACATCCGCTTTTGATACTCGACCAGAGCCATGATTTCGCCGAATGTCACCGTCCCGACCGGGTGCGCGCCTGGCGTGCCGCCGCCCCCGGTATGAGCCAGGAAGAGCTCGCCTGCTGGGAGTTCCCCACGGGGCCGAATATCCTCCACGCAAGCCTGACTTCCGCCGACCGCCGGCGGCTGATCTCGACCGGTATCCCGCCTAAGGTTACTTATGTGCTGGCCAACTCCGTGCGAGAAGTCGCCCTTTCGAAACGGGTGGCAAATTCAAGGCTGGCCGGGCGGCTGGGAGGCAGGCCTTATCTGTTGGCGGCACAGAAAGTGATGCGGCGCAAGAACACACTCGAAGCGCTGGCGGTGCAGGCGGTCTTGAGACAGGCCGGGCTCGATCCGGGCCTGGTGGTCACTCTGCCCGCCGCCTCGCCTGCCGACAGAAAATATGAGGAATTGGTCTTGCAGGCGGTCGGGAAGACCGGTTTGCAGGCAATAATCGGGCTAAGGAGAAACCTCGGCGAAAATACTCCTGCATTCGAGGAAGTGGTAACCGGCTGTAGCGCCTTTTTGACTACCTCGGTCATGGAAGGATTCGGCCAGAGCTTCCTGGAAGGCTGGGTGGCCGGCAAGGTTGTCCTCGGCCGGCGGCTCGAGGATCCGTGCCGCGACTTTGAGGCGGCCGGAGTGGATCTGGCACACCTCTACGAGCATTTTCTGGTAGACGCCGACTGGCTGCCCGGCGGGCTGGATGCCGTGAAAAAGGCCTACCTTAAAGCTCTGGGCGCTTTGCGCGCAACCCTGGACTTTCCGGCGCTGGAAGACCGGGCGTTCGAGGAGGAGTTTGCCCGGTGCAAGACTTTCAGCCGCGGCGGAAGAACTCTGGTCGATTTTGCCGACCTGTCGCCGGAGATGCAAACCGAAGTTGTCTGCCTGATTGCCGGGGACAGCTCAGCAGGTCCGGAAGCGTACGAATTCAATCCCTGGCTCGAATCCATGTCAACCCTGTTATCCGGCGACTCGACAGAGCTTATCGAGCGCAACCGGGAAGCGGTTCTGCGCTCCTACGGGCCGCAAGCCAAAGCCAATCGACTGCGCTCTATTATCTTAGCCGGCGCAGCAGCAACGGCCGCAGCAGAAAAAGCGGAAAACTCCTCAGGAGCACGCAGTCTGAGAACACTTTTATCGGAAACTGTTTCACTGGAAAAGACCAGATTGCTTTTTCTCGACACGCAGTTGTAAATTTCTAAAGATTTTCTGCACTTGTCATAGACCATACTTTTGGAATAAAACCGCAGAGGGAAAAAAATGAGCGATTTCTATCAACATGGCAACATCGCCACTCTTCACCGCCTGGGCAGCCCGAGCCTGGAGAATCTTGAACAGAAACTCATGAAAAGTACCAAACACCGGCCGGTTGCTCTTATCATTCCGGTTACTTTTGAAGATTCGCGCCTGGAAACGTTCGAGAACATCCTGAAAGTAATTGCCGAGGTTCCTTATCTCAGGCACATAGTGATTACTACAGGCCAGGTGAAAAAACCGGAACACTTCGCCGCAATCTGCGGCAAGGTCAAGTCCCATTGTCCCGAGGCCGTGCTTTTGTGGAATTCCGGGCCGCGAGTGGCGGAAATGGTGGAACGGATGGATAAGATGGCTCTGCCGGTGGGCCGGGAAGACGGCAAGGGACGCAGTGTCTGGTTTGCCTACGGCTACATCATCGCCAGGGGTGATTGCCGGGTGATCGCGCTTCACGATGCCGATATAGTGAATTACGACCGGGAGCTCCTGGGCCGGCTCTGCTTCCCGGTGGCCTCTCACATCTACGCCTATGAATTCAGCAAGGGCTATTACAGCCGGGTGACGGATCGCATGTACGGCCGGGTTACGCGCCTTTTTGTAACACCCCTGGTCCGGGCATTCAAGGACCAGGTAGGCCGGAGCGATTTTCTCGACTACATGAACTCTTTCCGTTATCCACTGGCTGGAGAGTTCTCCATCAGTGACAGTCTGGCCTGGGTCAACCAGGTGGCGGGAGATTGGGGACTGGAGGTGGACACCCTTTCCGAGGTTTACCGCAACTGTGCCATAAAACGGATCTGCCAGGTGGACCTATGCGACAATTACGAGCACAAACACCAGCCGCTCTCCCAGAGTGATCCCAAAAAGGGGCTCTTCCGCATGGCCGAGGACATCGCCAAGGTCTTCTACCGCACCCTGGCCAGCCAGGGCGCGGTTTTCGACAGGGGCCACATTCAGTCGCTGGTCGGTATTTACCGCCGCCGCGCCTATGATTTGACCGGGCACCACGAGGCGGATGCCATGTTGAACAATCTGATCTACGACCGCCATGCCGAAATGATCGCGGTG
>CAZSTM010000144.1:0-8636 GCA_964609635.1 uncultured Gemmatimonadales bacterium | reverse complement strand
GGGCCTGAATGTTCTCTTCGGTTACATCAGGCTCGTACCCGCTGAATACGGGCTCGAGGACCTCCAGAAAAACCTGAAAGAGGTTATCGATAGGCACTTTTTGATAACGCAGGTTAAGGTTATTAACAAGCTGCTCGGCATCCTCGAGACTGTGAGCGGATGAATAACGTGTAGGCATGGCTATGCCGGTAACATTCTCCGGACCCAGGGCATCCGCGGCCACTGCAGCGGTCAGCGAGCTGTCAATCCCGCCTGACAATCCGATCACCACCTGATTAAATCCATTCTTGGACACGTAATCGCGTGTACCCAGGACCAGCGCCTGATACACCTCTGCAGTTTGCTCCAAGGGTTCGGTCGGAAGAGGAGCGCTGAAATCCCTTCTGGCTTCACGCTCAGGAAGATCAGGCAACTCGATCCGCTCGAAAATTTCACCACCGACCCGGCTTACTTTGCGAAGGCGGGGGTCATGCAGCCGCCGGCGAAACACCTGGCTCAAGTCGAGGTCGACAATCGGCATTTCCTGGTCAAACTGCTTTGCTCTGTAAACGGTATCTCCCCTCGGTCCACAGATCAGACTCTGACCGTCAAAAACAAGTTCATCCTGCCCTCCTACCAGGTTACAGTAGGCTACAAAAGCCAGGTTGTCGGAGGCGCGGGTCGCAATCATGCGCTCACGGTTATGCCCTTTGCCCAGGTGATAAGGCGAAGAGGAGATGTTGATCAGCAGTTGCGCTCCCCCCAGAGAGGCTTGCGCTTCAGGAGGTCCGTCCGGAACCCAGATATCCTCGCAGATGCTCACACCGAATATCGCACCTTTACAGACAAAAACCAGTCGCTGATTTCCGGCCTGAAAGTAGCGGTTTTCATCGAAAACACCATAGTTGGGAAGAAACTGCTTGTGATATACTTTGACAAGACGACCGTCATGCAACACTGCGGCGGAATTGAACAAATCATTTTCGGCATATGCCGTACCCACGATTGCTGTCAGGTTCCTGGTGGCCGGGACAATTTCCTCCAGCGTATTCATCGTGTTGTTGACAAAGTCGGGTTTAAGCAGCAGGTCTTCCGGCGGATATCCTGTTATTGCCATTTCAGGGAAAATTACGATATCGACTTTCTCCCGAC
The DNA here is from genome assembly GCA_964609635.1 of uncultured Gemmatimonadales bacterium. Lineage (GTDB taxonomy): Bacteria > Gemmatimonadota > Glassbacteria > GWA2-58-10 > GWA2-58-10 > JAFGTO01. The sequence continues at coordinate 7,505 of CAZSTM010000144.1, read as the reverse complement.
GGGCTTCCTCTAATCGGGACAGAATTATATCCCGGTTCCCGGCCAGGTCACCCACTGTGGCGTTTATTTGAGCTAAAGCCAGCCTTAGTATCATTAACAGTCCTTTTCACGGTCATGGTTGGAATTACCGGCCCTCCGGTATCTTCGCTCCGTCCGGCTGCCCGGCGCTCTTCTCAAGCCGGAGCCTGGATGAGCTTGTACATGCAGCGCTGCGGGATATGGTGGACCGGCACCCGGGGGAATGCTTTCCTTAAGTGTTCGGCCAGAAGTATCATCCCGTGTTCCTCGGTGACCGGGTGGTTGATAACAACCACCGGGAAGCCCGAGTCGACGGCATAAGCTCCGTCTCTCCAGTAGGTGAACCCGTCATCCGAGCAGATCGCCATATCCGCATCGAGCTCCTCGATGAAATGAAACATCGGGGTTATGGCTCCGGTTCCGAGCACTATCCGCCGGACGGGCTTGTCTTCCCGGCCGATAATCTGAACTCCCGGCTGTCCCAGGCCGGCCACCCTGGCGGCTATCTTTTCGGCGATCTCCACCGCCTTGCGCCCCTTACCGTCATAAACGTAGTAATATCCTCTTCCGTCTATCGGCCCCTCCAATTCCAGAAACTTTCCCCATGCCGTCGGGATGCCGATCCCGGGATATTGATCCCAGACATCGTGGCAGCGGATGATGGTTATGCCGGTCTCCTCGATGAATTCCCGTTTTTTACGTGCCGTTTCGAAGCGGAAGATCCTTTCATCGGAGTCCCGGTGATTGTAGTAGGTCGGCTCATGGGTGACAAAGAGATTGCATCCAAGCTCCAGCGCTTTTTCCAGGGCCGAGGTATAAGACATCCAGCCCACCGCTATGCCTTTTACCTCGACTTCCGGCCCGCCGGATTTGAAGGTATCCACAGTCTTGCTCCAGTCGACCCATCCCTTATCCAGTGAATTCAGATAGTTGTTGACCTCAAATGCTGTCAGCGCCTTCATGGTTGACCATACCTCCTTACGGTCGATCGATGAATCGGACGATTGGAAAATAAAAAGATCTCTGTTTACAGTAGCTTGAATACGAATTGATTTCTAAGCGAAAAAAACAGGACATTAAGCGCGATCATTTATCAAGCCGGAGTAAATAAGAGTAAATAAGATCTTTCCTGTCAAGGATATTTTTCAGAGTCTGTGCAGGGAAGAAATGTCTTAAACCGATACTTTTCACAGGTGCAATAAAACGAAGGAGAATGATTACTTCGGCTTGACATCGAATAGTCGTTTGCTTACAATAGAAGATTATCATGAGCTTAAGCTGGAGAGTGACAATTAATGCTGAGACCTTTTAGGATTCATTCACCGTTCTCCGGAACGCAAGGAGTTGCCATGAACAGAAAATTATTTATCCTGGTCGCGGCGCTTGCGGTTTCAGGCGGTATCTGCTGCGCCGGCAAACCCATCAAGCCCCGGTTCGAGGGGTTTCCCTGGCCGGATCCCGCCGCTGACATCGTTCTGGAGGTTCCCGCAGTCAGTGAAAAGCCTCTTATCGACGGCGATCCGGACGAGAATGCCTGGAAAAACGCCGGCCTGATAAAAGAGTTTCACCGGGCGTCGGATGCCGGGCTTTCCTCGGTGGATGCCTCGGTCGGCGTTTTGTATGACCGCGGTAATCTGGTGTTCAGCCTCGATCTGCCCGGCGCGGCCGCCGCAGAAACCGTTGAGAAGTGCTATCTGAGCGATGAATACGATCTCACCCGGTCGGCTCATGTGAGCATCTGTCTCGATCCTGTCCACGAGCACGGGGTCTATTACCAGTTCATAATAGACCCGGCCGGACGGAAGCAGGATCTGCGCGTATTCGATGAATCCTGGTCCGCGAATTGGTCCGCCCGGCTCGGCGGCTCGAGTGGGAGATTCAAGGCGGAAATTCTTATCCCGGTGGCCGAAATATTCGATGCTCCGCAAGCCGGCGATATCTGGGGGTTCAACATCGGTTTATTTGGTATAGGCGATGAGGGAGCGCTGAGCTCGACTCCGATCCTGATCGACTTGCCCGACTGCGAAAGATTCGGGCACATCCTGTTCAAAGGGGATCTTTCAGCGGACCGGCTGGCAAACATTAAATCATCGCTGCCCGGGATTCACCGGGACCGGAAGCAGGCGAAGCTGGCGGCCAATAAGAAGATGTGCGGCCCGGAATTGAATGCTATTGCCGGGGAATTGAAAAATCTTGCTCCCGAGGGTGAATATCTTATGAAAAGCGGGCTTAAAATCACCTGTCTCGGACTCGATAACCCGCGCATAATCCGGTCGCGCTATCCTTTCATCTACGAGAAATACGAAAACCCGGACCTTCAAAGGCTGTCAGAGCAGTACCGCCTCGAAGAGATAATCGCCCCCGGCAGGAATGAATTCGAGCGTCTGTTGCTGCTCAACCAATGGCTGGTTGACAACGTTCCATTCGGCAGGCCTCCACCTATCAGGCCCCAGGCTTTTCATGTTCTGGAACACGGTCTCGCCGGGCAAACTTTCAACTGCACCTACCTTTCTTTCACCCTGGCGCAGCTTTATACTTCGCTGGGCTGGACGGCCCGGAAACTGACCAGCCTAGGGCACGGGACCCTCGACGTCTGGTCCAACTACTGGCGCAAATGGATCCAGATCGATCCAAGCCGCAACTCCTACTTCCGCATGCGGGGGAGAGCGATCCCGCTCAACAGCAATGAGATAAGACGTCAGTTTTGGCTGAACCGGGGAGTGGATATGGAGATGGTTTACGGTACAGAGCAGCGGGCCGAAAAGGTGACTCTGGAAAGGCGGGAAAAGGACGGGCTCTACCTGTACCGTCAGGACGGCTACGCCTGGGTTGCCTATAAAACCAGGAACAATTTTTTCGAGACCCCTTACGCCTACCGTAACTTTCTCTACTTAGTGATGAAGGATGAATACAACAGGGGGAAAGAATGGTTAAGAGACCAAGGCACGGTCGATGAAAGATATCTCTTTTCAATCCTCACCGACCGTGTGGGAGACATATTCTGGACCTTGAATCAGGCTTATATACACCTTTATCAGGATTCCCGGCAGGGACTCAAGGTTCAGCTCGAAACAGTAACACCCAATTTCAAAACCTTCGAGATCGCCGTCGACAACCGCGAATGGCGGGAAACCGGGCCGGTTTTCGACTGGGAACTTCACCCCGGACGGAATCTTCTGCGTGCCAGAAGCGTGAACAAGTTCGGCCTCGCCGGGCCCGAGCACAAGATGGTCCTGGCCGTTCAATAAAAGCGGCAACTCGAGGCAGACATGCAGGCCTTCCCGGGCAAGATATGCACATATTAAAAGCCCGGCAAACGTCCGATAAACGTTCGCCGGGCTTTGTTTAATTATCTTTTCATGCCGCACGGGATCGTTCATGATCCGGTGCGCAGAACCCAACAGGCTGCAGACAGCTCAGGGGGCCAGCATGGCGAGCAGTGCCAGCAAGTCGAAAATATTGGTGGCGCCGTCTCCATTCGCATCGGAGCCTGCCGTGGCATCTGCGGTTCCGCCGAGGACTTCGAGCAGGCCCAGCAGGTCGAAAATGTTCACCGCACCGTCACCGTTCGCATCTCCAGGTTCTACCGCAGGTCCGGTTCCCTTGTTGACCGTGCCGTTGACCAAGGTGACCTCGATATCCTGGGCTTCCGCATCGGAGAGGGAAACGTCGATAAGCTCTACCGGTATGTCTCCCTCGGCGTTGACGGTGAAAGTAATAATATAAATTTCCTGGTTTTCACCGGCGACGATCGGGTTGGTGAAATAGAAATCTATCAGGCTGACTTCCAGAGTGCCGTCCGAATTGGCGGCATCGACATCGATACCCACAGTGTCCATTTCCGCGGCAGCCGCGCCAATGGTAGTCGCGCTGATCTGAAGCTTGGCAGGATCGAACTCGACGGTAAAATTGATGCCGGCTATGTCCGTATCACTGGTGACCAGCACCGGCATAATCACATCCGTACCTACATCACCGGCTGCGTCCTGGATGAGGAGGACATTACCCTCGGGCGGCGGGGCGCTTACGGTTACTGAACCGTCCTCCACGTCTAACGCTATGATGGCTGCGGCATCGTCGGAAAACGCGACCACGGTAACCCCGACGGGGATTACACCGGAGGCCGCTTCATTGATGGTAAAAGTGACAACGTATAGTTCCTTGTCCTCCCCGGCTTCCATCGGGCTCATGAGAGTAAGATCTATCAGGCTGACTTCCAGTGTGCCATCGGCGTTGGCGGAATCAATAACCATGACACCCCAAGGGTTAAGTCCCCCGGCATCCGCGCCTTTGGCCGCTTCCTTGACCTGCAGCTTGGTTTGATCGAAGCTCACGACAAACTCGGCTCCAGCTATATTATTCTCCGAGGTTACCGTAATTGCTACGGTTACATCAGCGCCCGGATCGCCGGTAACATCGTCCACCACGATCTTATTCTGGGCTCTGGCCGACCCGAATCCGATAATGAAAGACAAGGCAAACAGTAAAACAATAGAACGTTTCATCGTGTATCCTCCCCCTGCTTGACAGATAATAAGTGGTAATTTTGGAAAAAAATTGGAGTTCTAGAGTAAAAGTTCAACTTTAAAGGCTGGATGGCAAAATATTCGTATCTTATATTTTATCACAAACCTGCACTTTGTCAAGGAAGAAAAACATCTGTCGATAATTCGGCTGACTGGATCGTGAGTTGAAAAAAGACGATAAAACTGTCCTGACTGAACTGAAAAGCCTGAAGGCGCCGGGCAGGAGAATAAGAGCCTGCGGCAGGTAATCTAAATCGCGGTGGGAACGAAAAACGGCTGAAGATATATCTCAGAAGAGAGTAGGGATTTTTACCACCGCGAAATAGCCGAAAACCACGGCTGAAACAACAAGGCCCACCAGGATGACCGGATGGGGCCGCAGGATCTTTCGGGCGTTTTCACTGAGCATTCCAGGCATCACCAGGTAGAGGGCGACCGCCACCAGCACCGCCTGCAAGGGACTCAAGAGAATCCCGTCGAGTATCGCTCCCAGCTTGACCAGTACTAAGGGCTTGAAGCCGAAAGTATTGATCAGCACCATGTTGGAAAACAGGAAGAATGTCACGAACAGACGGTAAACCAAGCGAGAGTTAGAAGTAGTGACCAACCCGGGAAAGAGAATCCTCAAGCAGTCGGCCATGATCCGCGGCCAGCCGGCGAACTGGCACAGGTTGGTGCTGACCATGGCCGCGCTCCCCGCCACCAGGAACAGCACCGCCCCGGTCTTTCCCCAGAAGACTGCGAACAACGCGCTGAGCTCTACGGCCACTTCCGCGCCATCGGGAGCCTGCCGGACGGGGCCCAGCACCCCGGCGCCGGCTACCAGGAAACAGCAGGTAACCACCGTGCCCACCACCAGGGCCACGCTGGCATCCGTATAAACCACCCGGCACCAGCCCTTGATACGGGCAGCGGTCTGGGAGGTCATCGTTCGCAGGGCGTTTTCATCTGCCGGCTTGCCGAAACCGCCCGCGCCGGCCATGCCGAAACCGGATTCGAGAACCCAGTAACAGTACCAGGCCTGGCTGGCGAACCCACCTGCGGCCCAGCCGAGCACCGGCAGAATCTCTGCCCAGGCATTTTCCGTGGCGGCTCCTTTGTCAATCGCCCAGGCCGGCACCTTCGGGATAGCAAAACCGAAAAGGCCGGTCAGAATTGCGTTCACTCCGGGCATGACTTTCCAGGCTACATAGATCACCCCGATCACCATTATCAGAACCAGGAACGAGGTGATAATCTTAAGCGGATTAAAACTGCCCGACCAGACCACGGAAACGCAGAACAGGGTAACCACCCAGCCGACAACTACCGGGTTGACCGGCAGCAGGGCGTGGATGAAAGTCCCTGCGGCCAGAGACAGGGCCGCCATCGAAACCGCGCCGGCACAGAACTGCCCGACCAGCACGATCCATACCGCCCACTTACCGGGTCCCGGCATCCGGCCGAACATGTCGATCATGCCCTCACCGGTGCACACCGTGTAGCGCGCCCCGCTGATACCTATCCAGTACTTGAGCACTATTGCCACCAAGGGGACCCAGAGCAGCGCAGTGCCCATAACCGCACCCAGCCGGGTGCAGAGGATCACCTCGCCGGAACCGATATACTCGCCGGCCCATACCAGGCCGGGCCCCACCATGCTAAGCAGCATCAGCCCCCGCGGAGGAATGGCGACAGTCCCATTTTTTAAAGGTGAATCCTTTTCCATGTTGCGGTCCACCTGGTTGTAAGTTCCGTATGAGGTTTTCAGGCTGAAATGAATATCGAGCGCCCCGGAGGAAAGCCCAATATTCTGCCGGCGGGCTAAAAACTCAACCTTTTTTTCGTAAACATGTGGTTTAACGGTTTAACCCGGGCGATGCCCGAGGACAGATTCCAGGTGGCGCACCCCGGGAATCGTTAAACATTTGTCCCGTGTCGCAGACCATCAGCTATCTTTACTTCAGGAGACTTAATAGTTATGTTTATATTTTCGGAATTTTGTCGAGAGAAGATACAAATTGCGGGATTCGTTTTAGTGTTTTTATATAAATTATAAATTCCCACCGGCCCTGGTTATGAACGGAGGAATAAAATGAAAAAAGCACTTAAAGCAAAGCAAACCCGCCGTAATTTTATCGCCTCAGGCACTGCTGCGGCCGCCTCCGCGCTGGCCGGTTTTTCTATCGTGCGCAAGGTTTGGGGAAACGACGCCGACCCGATCCGGGCGGGCTTGATCGGCTGCGGCGGCCGTGGCACCGGAGCGGCGGAGAACTATCTGATGGCTGCGCCCAATGTTAGACTGGTGGCCCTGGCAGACCTCTACCGGGATCGCCTGGAAAAGTGCCGGGCCAACCTGAGCGATCCCGACCGCGAGGGAGGACCCCTGCAAGGGTACGAGGTGACCGAGGAACGCTGCTTTGTGGGGTTCGACGCCTACCGGCAGCTAATCGACTCCGGTGTCGACCTGGTGCTCCTGGCCACACCACCCGGGTTTCGGCCCATTCATTTTGCCGCGGCAATCGAGGCCGGAAAACATGTCTTCGCCGAGAAACCCATAGCGGTGGACCCGGCTGGAGTGAGGAAGTTTATCGAGGTAGGCGAACTGGCCGAGCGCAAGGGGCTGGCGGTAGTAGCCGGCACTCAGCGCCGTCACAGCGCGCCTTTTATCGAGGCGGTTAAGCGTGTTCATGACGGACAGATCGGCGAGATCCGCGCCGCCCGCTGCTATTACAACACGGGGTTTCTCTGGGAAAGGGAGCGTAAGCCGGGCATGAGCGACATGGAGTGGCAGACACGCAACTGGTATTATTTCAACTGGCTTTGCGGGGACCACATTGTAGAGCAGCATATCCACAACCTGGACAATATCAACTGGGTGCTGGATGCTCTGCCCGTGAATTGTCTGGGCCTCGGAGGCCGTCAGGTGCGAACCGCCCCGCTTTACGGCAACATCTATGAACATTTCACCGTAGATTACGA
>CAZSTM010000143.1:0-8754 GCA_964609635.1 uncultured Gemmatimonadales bacterium | reverse complement strand
AGCAGCACCTGACGGCACTTGCCGATAAGATCGATCACCTCGTCCCATTCACCCTCCAGCATGGTGCCCATGCAGGTCAGCTGGTACGGCAGGCCGCTTTTATCGATCAGTTCGATGACCTTGGCCACATCCTCGCTCATTCCCCGGCTTTTACCGAGCGGAAAAAGACTGAGTTCGAATAACATAGCAAACCTCCTAGGTAAGTTTGTACGGTTCAGGCGGATTTAATCAGAGCTGGCAGTGTGGATTTGAGCCTGCGGTGGACTTTTCCCCCCGGCTGCATTAGATTTCTCTTGAGGGGCGCTGCAGGTTGTTTCCAAGATATTAATATAAACAAAAAAACCGGTAACCGCCCGCCCTGTTTTGAGCGCCTGAATTGAGGAGGAAAAAAGAACCGGCGAAAGCCGCAGTCAGGCAAACCAGGGATACTTCTTAGGGGCCCGGATATGGTATCCTCCTGGGCGGTCGGACCGGAGAGAGCCGAATGATTGAGCCCTCGGATAGCATTTATTATATTGTTATTGTAGGTTTGCAGGGTTTCTTTTTAGCAGAGAAAGCCAGTGCACTGGTAAAAATGTGTTGAGATTATATATTAAGGAGGGTAATGCCCGGCCCTGGTGCGGAAACGGTGCGCAGGAGCCAGCGGCGAAACTTCAAAGGAGGAAAACCTTGGAATCATCCAGCCCTGAAAGTGAAAATAGTAAAAGCAAGCAGGACGACATTTCTCCGGATTCGCCGGAGGAAAAGACCCAGCCGGCCTCGGAGCGGGCATTGGATGAGGTGGTCAGCCATCGGATGATTTATGAGGATGATTTGCGCAAAGCCTGCGATAAACGCGCTCTGGATATCAAAAGTCAGAGAAAGTGGATGGCCTTTCGCAGCAGAATTCCGATAAGCCAGTGGGTGGAACACAGCTTTAGCAACGAACAGGGCAAAAGCGAGAAAAAACAGCTTCTCGAAGAGCTGGAGGATTACTATCAGGTTTTTTCCGAGGAAGCCAAGGAATGCAACTTCAAACTGGAAATGGAACACAATTATTATTCGGAAGCGGTCGAGCTGCTTTCTAAATCCCGTAAATCGGACAAGCTGGAAGATGAAGACCGCAAGCTCTTGACAGAGCTTATTATAATGGTGGATTACAGGGATGCCAAGCTGGGGATACAGATCGTGAAATCGATTCTTTGAATTGAATAGCGAGCGCATTCCGCACGGCGTGCCGCGGGGAGTCTTCAATCAATAATAGCAGGAAAAAGAGTTTAAAATATTTTTATTAACTACGGTTTTATCATATTGAGGATAAACTACAAAGGCAGGAGAAAGCTCCTGCCTTTATTATCGAAAGTAGTTTTTCCGGTGGAGAGCCTTAACCGGTGGAGGGTTTTTTCAGGCTTGCCACCTGGCGGCTGAGCCGGGATTTATAGCGTGCGGCGGTGCGCCGATGAATCACGCCGTATTTGACATTTTTGTCGATGGCGGAGATCGTTTCAGGCAAGAGCTTTTCGGCGCTGTCCAGATCGGTTGCCATGCGCTGTTTTTTGATTTGCGTACGCATCCTGGCGCGATGCTTACGATTGCGCAGATTCCTGACCTGGTTGGTGCGATTCCGTTTGATCGCGCTTTTTATGTTCGGCACTGCTTCTCCTTGTGGAAACCGGGAGTGAAGAGTAAAAAAACTTCTTATTATAGCATGTTATTTTCAGCCGGTCGACGTCGGCACCAAAGATTGTTGCGACGCTCCCCTACGAATCCTACAAAATAATATTATCTCGTGGATTGTCAATGGTTTTAATGCCGAAAAAAAAACCAGGAAGAGAATTCCGTGCGGCTGCCGCGAGCCTGGTGCTTTTTTGTCTGGTCTTTTTCGTGCCCGCCAAAGGTTATGAGGCGAACTACCTGGTAATGACCGAAAAACGGGTCGAGCTTTACTATCAGCCCCGGGACGGTAAAGTGGCGGCCCAGTACCTTTCCTGGGCGACAGCTTATCGGCCCCGGCCGGAGTTCCTGAGCGGTAGCAGGCCGGACAGCCTGAGGATCTACATTGCGCCCACAGAGGGCGAGTTCTACCGGCTCACCGGCGGCCGTCTGCCCGAGTGGGGGGTAGCCTGCGCCTTGCCGGGATTGAATATAATCGTGCTCAGATCGCCGAGGCTCGTTCCTCTCTGGAAAGAGAAACCCCGCAACATCCTGCTGCATGAAATCAGTCACATCTTCCTGGAGCAGCAGCTCAGGCCGGCCGAAATACCACGCTGGTTCCACGAGGGATTCGCCTTGTACTGTTCGCAAGCCTGGGACCTGGGCAATTTTCTGGAGTTGTCGCTCTCTCTGGTACTGGGCAGGTTTTTTCCCCTGGATTCGCTGGCTACCGGATTCCCTGCCGAGGAGGGTGCAAGTCGCCTGGCTTATCTGCAAAGTTATACGGTGGTGGAGTACTTATTCACTAGCCGCGACACTCGCCAGCTCTCCATGCTTTTCGACAGGTGGCGCGAACTGGGTGATCTGGACAAAGCCCTGCGCTCCAGTTTCGGGATAACCCTGCTCAAGTTTGAAGATCGATGGAAAGAGTGGGCCCTGGTGCGTTACGGCTGGATGAAACTCCTGACCAGCATCACCCTGATCTGGATAGTGGCCGCTGTGCTGTTTATCTTCGTTTTTATCAGCCGCCGGGCAAAATTCCATCGCAAGCTCGCCGAGATGAAGGAGCGGGAAGTTCTGATCTCAAAAGAAGAGATGGACTACCGGGAAGCTCACACCGGGCCGGATGATTCTCAGGCGGAAGATCACGGCCGGAATGTACAGCTACCCGAGGATGAGCGCGGCGACCGGCCGGGCTCCCCGAGTGATAAATCCTGAAGATACCTGAAGATATATAAACGGTTGACTATCGGTATCCTAAGTGTTTACAGAATTTTCTTCTGCAGCTGAATCCCTCTTTAAAAAAGTGTAACCTTGGGTTCGGGTTCGGTGTCCAACAAACGAAACCTCAAAAAGACAGGTAAGGCCGACCTAAGATGATAGATGACGAAAAGCTGGTTCTGGCAATCAGACGAGGAGAAAGTGAAAAGTTCGGCTTGCTTGTGGAGCGCTACCAGCAGCGGATATACCATTTTTTGAAAAATATGAGACTGGACCACGATGAGGCGGCGGATATCATGCAAAACTCTTTCGTGTTGGCATACAAAAACCTGGGAAGTTTCCAGCATACCAGGCGGTTTCGAAGCTGGTTGTTCACCATAGCCGCGAACCAGGCAAAAAATTATTTTCGCAAACATTCCAGGCACAGGCAAGTACCCCTGGATGAAGTAGAATCGCTGGTAGTGGATGAGGACAAGGACCTGCCGGTGGAAAGGCAGCAGTTAAGAGAAAGGCTGAACGAGGCCCTGGAGCAGCTACCTTTTCATCAGCGGCAAGTAGTGGTTATGCGAGTTTTCGAACAATTACCTTTCAACGAGGTGGCCCAGGCCTGCGACATGGGTCTGAGTAACGTGAAAGTGACCTACCACCGGGCCATGAAAAAGCTGGCACGCTGGCTTGGCCCCTCTTTGACAAAAATAACCTGACCGGAACCTGGGAGTCGGAAATGAATTGTCCTATCGATGAAACCTTGATGATCGACTACCTGGAAGGCTGCTGCGAGGCGGGCCTGGCCGAGGAGGTACGCCTGCATCTCGAGCAGTGCCCGGTTTGCCGCGGGGAGTATGATTCGCTAAGCCGGGTGCGCAAGATTTTTAGCGATTCGGCGGCACAGATGACGGATGAGCCGCCGGAATCGTTCTGGCGTGAAAGCGCCGAGGCCGTGGCCGAGGCCACTTACCTTCAGCCGGCAAAATTGAGCAGAAGGTGGTCGGCTCGATTTCCCCGGGCCGGAATGACCGGAGCGCTGGCAGCCGCCGCGGTGCTGGTGCTGGCGATCACCTGGCTGCTGGAATACGGGCCCTTGCAGCGGGGGCCGGAAACCGGACCGGCTGCAGTCAGCCCACAGGTCGCGGTTTCGCCCGAGGAGGCCCTGGTGGATTCCCTGTGGCTGCTCTGGAAACAGATGCAGGATTACGAAATGGCCGCGAACGCGATGGAATCCATCTATGCCCTGGAGATGGAAAAAGATAACGGCGATGCCGGTGAGGAATTCATATCCTCCTCGGGATACTCCGCCTACGAGGGGCTGCAGGATCTTGACGAGGAACAGCTTCAGCAGGTTGAGTACCTGATTGCAGGATTGTAACCGCTCATTATCGTTGGTGTTTTTGTTGCTCAAGTCCAATCGGACGGATAATTGCAGGACACTAAAAAGGAGGTGGCTTTATGTTAAGGATCCAAAGGTTTTTTGCGAAACTCTTGCTGCTCGGTTTGTTCCTGGCCCCGGCTTTTGCCGGAGCGGCCCAGGAGCAAAAGCGAAACGACTCTACACTGTCTGAGGATATCGATATCGCTGTCGATGAGATGAACGAGGAAATGGCCGAATCGATTCAACTGGAGGCAGAGAGCACCCTGGAGGAGTATGAGCTTTCCATGGTGGAGCCGGAGAAGCCCCATTCGATGCATGGAGAACATGAAAAAAATCATATGAAAAAAAGGGTCGATCACGAGCACAGAATCGGCATGTTTCAGCTGTGGCGCATGATGAACGAGGTGGAGCTGACCGATGAGCAGGTGGATAAGTTTTTTCCTTTATGGCGCGAGGTGCAAAAACAGGAACGCGAATTGGGCGCCCAACGCCGGACTCTGGTAAAAGACTTGAGTAAAGAGCTGGAAAAAGACCAGCCCGATGAATCCGTGCTTGCTCGGCTGACCACGCAGATCAGCGACAACTCGAAGGCCATCTGGGAGGCGAGACGCAGCGGCATGGAACGGGCAATGAAGCTTTTAACCGTGCCCCAGAAGGCGCGTTTTATCCTGGCCATGTCCGCAGCCGATAAAGACCTCCGTGAATCAATTTTCAGGGTCAGAAGCGGCATGTCTGCACTCCCGGCAGTGTTCGACTCCGAGGAGTTTAAAGAGAAAATGCAGCGTTTTAATGAGCGTATTCAGGAAAAATCGCTACGGTTGAATGAATTAGGTCTTGACGTACGGCTCAAGGAAGCCCAAAAGAGGTATGAGGAGGCAACAAAGAAACTTGAGGAGGCAAATAAGAAACTTCTGGAGGAAAAGAAGAAGGAGGATGAGGGCAAGAAATAAGATCACAGAAAGTGATCGAGGAGATGATCCCGGGGCAATCGCCATGAAAAGCGTTTACGAAATAAAAGACTGATTACTGCTTGAATCCTGGGACTTACATAGAGGAGGTGTTGTATGTTGCACAGAATGCGTTACGCAGTTTACCCGCTCACCCTGCTGGTACTGTTGGCAGTCTCGAGCGTATGGGAACCCCAGCTTTATGCGTTCCCGGATCAAGAACGGCCGGCTTTAGCCCAGTTCAATCGCCGGGATCAGGGCCGGGGCCGACGGCCGAACCAGGATCAGATGCGCAGAAACCAGGAACAAAGGTTCGAGGATCTCTGCCGGCATCTCGAGTTAACCGAAGAGCAGAAAGAACAGGCCCGCCAATATTTTGACGACCATCAAAAAAATACCGGAGAGGTTTTCAAAGCGGTGCGCAATGGAGATCTCGAACGGGAAGCAGCCCGGGATTCAACGGCAGTGCTCTTGAAAGCCTACCAGGATCAAATCAAATCGCTGCTCACCGGGGAACAAAAAGTCAAGCTGGAAGAGTGGATAAAACAGACCCGGGAAAGACGCGGCCGGAGACCGGGCGGCACCATCCTCGAAAACCTGACTCCTGAACAAAAGGCGTAACTGGCCGAAGTACGCCTGGGACACAGAGAAAGTCTGTTCGATGGTAAGAGATGCGGATGGCCAACCTTTGACAAGCAGGGTATGCTTCTACCGCTTTTATGAAGGCAATTTTACCAAAACCCGAAAAATGGCTCTGCTTAAATAACAGATTGTTCGGATTAATCCTTTTCAAAAAAATCCAGCCGGTTTTCGCCCTTCCCTTATCAAGCGAAAACCGGTTTTTGTTTAAGGAAACAACGGGTTACGCGGCAAGAGCAGGCTTGAATAATTACTGTTCGTGCGCTTATATTACCGTGAAGAAAGATTTTTTAAAGCAGCCGGCGAAAAAACACCCGGCTGATACCGGTAAAGGAATATTAACGACAGGTCCGGTCGGCATATGAAATTTATAAAAAAGCGCTTATCATTGCAGATGATCGGGCTTCTGATTTTTTCCGTCGCGGTGGGGATGGGGTTTAACTCGATAGGCGGTATTTCCCTGGTGGGAGATTGGGATGCAGCCAAGGAAATCCACCGTGGCGAAAAACTGCCGGAAACCCCGGGCATTCACTATATCGACACCGGAGCGGCCAGGTTCTTTTATGAAAGCGGGCTGGGCACTATTATCGACGCTCGTTCGCCTGCCCAATACAACGAGGGACACCTGCCCGGTGCGATTCTCTGCTATTTTTACGAGCTGGATGGTTATCTGACCGACCTGCTGGCCGCTGCCGGCTTCGATACCCCCTTAATGATTTACTGCATCGGCGAGGACTGCGAGGACAGCCGTTTCCTGGCCGAGGCGCTCCGGGAGATGGGCTACCAGTTGATTTATATCTATTTAGGAGGATACGGCGGCTGGCAGGAGGCCGGCCTGCCTGTGGAAGCGGCAACCGATACCGGGAAGACCGGCACCGGGCGACCCAATCCAACCGCCCTGGTGGATTTCGCACGCCTTATCCCGGAAGCCGCCTGGCTTGGTATCGATCTGCTGTTTCTGCTCTACGGCCTGGTAGTGGCGTATTTTCTGGCAACTGGCAGTCGGGATAGCCTGCCGATCGCAGTGGGTCTTAAGCTGGCCGGAGCGCTTTTTGTGGCGGCTTCGCTGCACAAGATTGTCTCGCCGCTGGAGTTTGCACGGATCATCCATAATTACAAGATTCTGCCCGGGGTCCTGATCAACCCGGCGGCCATTGTCATGCCCTGGCTCGAGTTGAGCTGCGGCCTGCTGCTTGTTCTCGGACGTTTGAGGCAGGCTTCAGCCGCCCTGCTGTTCGGCCTGATCGGTACCTTTGTCCTGGCGATCGGGTTCAACCTGGTGCGGGGAGTCGATTTCGACTGCGGCTGTTTCGGCTCCGGGCATACCCCGCCGTGGCAGATACTCTTAAGGGATGCGGGGCTTTTTCTCTGCTGCTTGCCCGGAGTGCTTACCAGGAAGTCTTGAAGTATAACACACGGCATGGGGGGGCGGCGGCTGTGCGGCACGCACCAGGTTTTATTATGGGAACCAAAAATATTTCTGTTGGATTCGCGCATTAAAAATTACCCCAGGTATTGCTATCATGATCAAACGGCACGTTTGTGCCGCACAGGCCGCTGAAGCGGCACGCGTTTACGCGTCCGCCGCCCCCAGGCTTTTGGATGTAAGGCAAATCCGCTAAAACCGGGACCTGTCTTTGGGGTATAAGCATAAGACGCAGAATCGAATAACACATTTTTCAATGGAGTACGATGAGGCATTTAGCCTGTCAGATTAAAACGCTGACGATTTTCATCCTGGCGCTGAACCTGGCTGTCATGCCGGAGCTTTCGGCGGCTACGCCTTTGGACAAACGCATGCTCAGCAGCCTGATGCAGATCTCCATCAGCCTCGAACGCACCGGCAAGCTGGACGACGCCGTCCAGGTTTTGCTTCCACACCGTCAGGATGCCAGGATACTCAAGCGATTGCAGGACCTTTACGGCAGAATGGGTAGAGGCGGGGAATTCCTTCCCATGGCCGAGGAGCTGTATGCCGTAGAGCCGGATGATGTACTGCTTCTTAAAATATACGTTCAGGCCCTGGCGGAGGTGGAACTTGCCGACAGCCTCCGCAGCGTGGGCTTGCGTTTTGTAGCGCGGTCGCCGCAGGAGGAAAGTAGGTACCGTGTGGCCGGCGAACTGTTCCGACAAAACGGCAAACCGCAACAGGCGCTGGAGCTTTACCTGGAGGGCCGCAAGGCCCTGGGCAAGCCTGAGAGCTTTCGGCGCGAGGCGGCCGAGGTGCTGATCGACCTTGAGCGCTTTAAGGCTGCGCTGGATGAGATGCTTTCATACCTCGGAGCCAGACCCAAGGATTTGCCGCTGGTTCAAAGTCAGGCTTACCGTATCCTCCAACACGGCGAGCCGGGAAGCGATATCCTGGTAGATCGCCTGGAAAAAGCCCTCGCCTCGACCGCCTCGGAACCGGTGCGGGACGCTCTACTGAAAATGGCGGTGGATGTCGATCTTTCTCTGGGCATGTACGACCGGGCTTTTGCCGGACTGGCCGAACTGCTGCGAACTCTGGAGGCCAGGCAGGCAGGGGTGCAGCTGACTTCTTTTATCGCTAAAAGTCTGAAACTCGAAAACTACCAACTGGCCTTGAAAGCTTACTCCACGGCGGATTCGCTGGGGTTGATGGACAAAGGTAAGATCCTGCTTGAGAAAGCAGATATCCGGCTAAGAATGGGGGCGGTCTCCGGGGCGGAAACCGCCCTGCTGGAGCTTGCCGCAAGCGGACAGGCGGAAAAATTGCGCGCACAGGCTATGGAAAGACTGGGCCGGATGTATCTCACCAGGGTCAACCGTCCCGCCGAGGCGCTGCGCTGGTACCGTGAGCTGGAAAAAATCGGCGGTGCCGCGAAAGTGAACCTGCTGGAAGTGAAGCTGAAAATAGCGGAGAGTTTCATCCGCCTGGGACAGCTACATGAAGCGCGTACCCTGTGCGATAACTTGCTGGAAGCC
>CAZSTM010000142.1:0-8762 GCA_964609635.1 uncultured Gemmatimonadales bacterium | reverse complement strand
ACAATAAAATTATTCGTAGAGCGACCGATCGGCCGCCTCTACCTTCAAAAAATATCGGGAGATAAAAAATGCTGATTATCGGAGAGCGGATCAACTCGAGCCGCAAAAGGATCGCTCCGGCGGTCGAAAACCGGGACGAGGATTTTATCCTCAAGGAGGCCGGGATGCAAATCGAAACCGGCGCCGACTACGTGGATGCCAATGCCGGCACTTTCGGACCGGAACGCGAACCGGACCTGCTCTGCTGGCTGGTCCAGACCATCCAGGGCAAGTACGACTGCCGGATCAGCCTGGACAGCCCGAACCCCGCGGCAATAGAGTCGGCTCTCAAGCTGCACCAGGGCAAGGCCCTGATCAACTCGATCTCCCTCGAGAAGCAGCGCTTCGACTCGCTGCTTCCGCTGGTGCGGGATTTCCAGACCGATGTGATAGCCATGTGCGCCGATGATAAGGGTATGCCCACGGACCTGGAAAACAAGCTCCGCATCGCCGGGGCCCTGGTGGAAAAACTCACCGCCGGCGGCGTGCTTCTGGAGAACATCTATGTCGATCCCCTGGTCTATCCGATCTCTACGGACCACACCTACGGCACGGTGGTGCTCGAGGCTATCGAGCGGATCATGACCGACTACCCGGGCGTGCACACCAGTATCGGCCTGAGCAATGTCAGCTACGGCCTGCCTTTCCGCTTCCAGATCAACCAGATGTTCATGGTCCTGGCCATGGGCCGGGGCCTGGACGCCGCCATCCTAGACCCCACGGACAAGCGCATGATGGCCAATATTATCACCACCCAGGTTCTCCTGGGCCGGGACGAGTTCTGCATGAAATATATCGAGGCGCACCAGGCCGGCAAGCTGGAGCTTTGATTCTTTCCAAACCCCACCCATGTGATAGCCAAATATACAAGGGGCGACCGACCGGTCGCCCCTATGCTTTTCACCAAAACTGCTCTTTTTCAATCAATCGGAACAAAATATATAGAATTGGCTTCCAATGACTCCTGGGTAATGGTGGCAGGACAACCCTATCACCTGTTATTCCCCTGCCATCCCCACTATCTCCACCTGCAGGCCCAAGCAAACAGGGGCCGCCTGTCCGAGCTGCACTTAAGGAGCTTGGGAATACCTCGTATGATTGGAGAAATTTAATAAGGCCGCATCTTCTAACATTCAAAGATGCGGCCTGTTTTCGTAAGGCGGGCTCGATGATACTATTGTAGAACTATTCCGGTGGAGATGCCGGTTCAACACCAACCTCATAGCTTTCGAGAACAGACGTCGCTGTGCAGAATTCTTTAAACTTGTTCACCTCCGACTGGTAGTAACCGCTCTTCTCACAGTCAACGGCATCCTCTTTGCTTTCCCACAGGCTGATAGAAATGGTTTTGCCTGTTTTCCGGTCGATGAGGAGATAGAATCCCCTGAATCCCTTCTGTATTTCTGCCGCTGAAACGACATTCATCTTGAAGACCTTCACGGCATCATCGAGCGTGTCGATATCCTGTTGAGCTTTGGTGAGAAGCGCAAACATGATAAAGGCCTCCTTTCTTAACTACTTCCACTAGATATTAAACCCCTCAGGCATCATTTGTTTCCTTTTCTCAACCAATATTCCCCATCCAATATTCCGAATGCGGGTTAACATTTTTTTTCATTTTCCCCCCTTGACAAAACCCGAAAGCCAAGATATATTTAAATAGTCGTCCTTAACAGTACGACTAACCAGGAGACAGCCCCATGAACCAATGCGTCGAGCACCTTCAGCAGCTCGGTTTCAGCCTCAACGAAGCCAAGGTGTATCTGTCTCTGCTGCAATACAATCCGGTTACCGGCTACGAACTGAGCAACAAGGCGGGCATCCGTCGCTCCCTGGTCTATGACGTGCTTAACCGTCTCATCGCGCGGGGTGCGGTTTACCGGATCGCCGATGAACCGGCCAGGTACATGCCCGTGCCTTATGACAAATTCCTGGATTCAGTCAAACAGGGTTTCGAGCATTCGATCAACACCATCAAGGATGAGCTCGACCAGGCGGCCCTACCCTCCTCACTGGAATATATCTACCACATCAAGGGCGCCCGTAACGTGCGCAACGAGATGCTCCAGATTATCGAGCAGGCCGAGCGCGAGCTACTGCTCGAGCTGTGGATGTTTCAGGTGGAAGATGTAAGGCCCGCGCTGGTCGAGGCGGAATCCAGGGGGGTCAGGATCTATACCATGCTGTTTTCGAAAACAGAAGTCGATAATCCGGGGCATACTTTCTATCACGACTACATGCCCCTCGAGGTGGTGGAAACCCGGCTCAAGGGACAGCACACCATAGCAGTCAAGGACAACCGGGAAGCGCTGATCGGCAAGATACTGGAGGAGGATACCTCCTGGGCGGTGACTACCCGGGACCCGGCACTGGTGATGGTTGCCCGGGAATTTATCATCCATGACATCATGATCGACCTTCTGATCCAGGAATTCGGCAGGGATCAACTGGTCAAAGTCTGGTTATCCAACCCGGACATTCACAGTATCGTGCTGGACAGGTTTACCAGCGAACCGGAGAGCGTAGCCGATATCGAATAACAGAGCCATGCTGAAAACCAAGCTGAAAAAATCTTTTACAGATGTTCGCCAGTTGCAAGTGCGCGCCGGGGAGTCGGCCGCCGCCGGCAGACCCGATCTGGTGGTGGCCGGAGCGGATGACCCGGTTACCCTGGCCTCGGTGGAGGATGCCTGCAGGGCCGGCCTGGTAAATGCCATCCTGGTAGGCGGGAAAAATGAAATCGAAAAGATTGCCGAAAGCCACTCATTTGAGCTTAAGGGTTGTCGGGTCGAAAATTGCGCCGCCGGGGAAGTTATCCCGCGTTCTCTGGACATTCTCCGGCGGGAGGCCGGGGACTTGCTGATGAAAGGGAGAGTAAAAACCGGCGATCTTCTGGGAGCTTTTCTCGAGCGCGAGCGCGGCTTTCGCACCGACAGGATTTTAAGCCACCTGGGAGTTTTCACCGCGCCCGGACAGCGGCGGCTGATGATTATCACCGACGGGGGGCTCAACCTGGCCCCGGACCTGAAGCGCAAAAAAGATATTCTCCTGAATGCGGTCGATGTGGCCCACCGTCTGGGCATTGACTGCCCGCGGGTGGCTGTCCTGGCCCATGTGGAAAAGTCTCCCAACCACGATCTGCCGATGGTTCGCGACGCCGAGGAACTTACCCGGCTAAACCGCGAGGGCCTGCTGCCCGGCTGCCTGGTGGAGGGCCCCTTGGCTCTTGACAATGCAGTCTCCGAGCTGGCGGTCCGTACAAAACACCTCTCCGGCCCGGTGGCGGGCAGGGCGGATATCCTGCTGGCTAATGAAATCGGCATGGGGAATGTGATCTACAAGGCAGTCCAGGCCTGGCTGGATGGGGTAATCGCAGGCATGGTGGTAGGCGGCAAGGTACCGGTTATCACTCCCTCCAGGGCGGATTCCGAGGAAAGCAAACTGGCGGCAATTTCCCTGGGCGTGCTCCTGGCCGCCGATGCCGCTTCCTTCAGTTAGATGGTTTCGCAGGAGCGCTTCCCCACAGCGAGAGACAAGATGCGCACACCTTTGATTTTCGTGCTCAACCCGGGTTCGACCTCCACCAAGCTGGCTGTATTCAGCGGCCTTCGGTGCCGGCTGGAGTGGACCCACAGCCACCTCGAAGAGAGCGAAGCTTACCGCTCTTCGATGGAGGAGCTGGCGAACCTCCGGGTCTCCGCGGTCCTGGAAGACCTCGGCCGCAGAGGCTACGCACCCGGAGCTTTCGACCTGGTGGTGTCCCGCGGCGGCCTGCTGAAACCGTTAAAAGGAGGGCTTTACCGGGTAAACCGGAAGATGGTCGCGGACCTGGCCGGCTGCCTCTACGGCCGTCACCTGAGCAACCTGGGCGCGATCATGGCGCTCAAGCTGGTTGCCGGTCGCGGCAAAAAAGCTTATGTGGTCAACCCGCCGGTGGTGGATGAGCTTGCCCCGGTTGCTCGAATCTCGGGACTGCCCGCGGTGGCCCGGCGCAGTATTTTTCATGCCCTGAACCAGAAAGCCACCGCCGCCAGGGTCGCCAAACGGATCGGCAAAAAGTACGACTCCGCCCGTTTGATCGTGGTGCACGCAGGAGGCGGAGTTTCGGTCGGTGCTCACCTGAACGGCAAGGTGGTGGATGTGAACAACGCTCTCGAGGGTGAGGGACCGTTTTCGCCGGAGCGCTCCGGCGGGCTGCCGCTGTTGGATTTCCTGCGCCATGTAACCGGTAAAAACCTGGATATACCCCAGGTGCAGCACGAAATAACCCGTAACAGCGGGTTCAGCGCCTACCTGGGAACCAAGGACTGCCGCGAGATCGAAAACCGAATCCGAAACGGTGACAGCCGGGCCCGCCTCATTTACCGGGCTTTTGTCTATCAGGTGGCCAAAGACATCGGAGCGCTGGCCGCATCCGTTTTCAACGGCCGGATCGATGCAGTGGTGCTCAGCGGCGGCATTGCGGCCGGCTCGTATTTCAGGCGATGGATAAAAAAACATGTGGGTTTCCTGGGGCCTGTTTTCGCTTATCCGCGCACCAGCGAAATGCAAGCCCTGGCAATAGGCGGCTGGGAGGTCTGGAAAGGAAAAACCCCGGCCAAAACCTACCGTTGAGATTGATAAATGCCCACCGTCAAAAGGAGGGATGATGATCGGCCCTAAAATCAAAACCGACTCCTGCAAGGGATGCGGATTGTGCATTGCCTTGTGTCCCAGAGGTGTGCTGGCTTTCTCAGAGGAGATAAACGCCAGAGGAGTCCGTTACGCGGTTGCCCGGGACGCGTATAAATGCGCCGACTGCGGCACCTGTTACACGATGTGCCCCGATGTGGCTGTCGAGGTTGTAGAGCTGGTGCCTATGGTCAAAGCCGGCTGAGCCCGGAGAAAATAACACCACAATTATGCTTAACCGGCAGTAAACTCAGGAGCGAGACCGTGCAGAAAAGGGTGCTGATAACAGGCAACGAGGCGGTGGGCGCCGGGGCGGTGGCGGCCGGCTGCCACTGCTATTTCGGCTATCCCATAACCCCGCAGAACGAATTGACCGCCTACATGTCCCGTCACATGCCGGCCGAGAAGCGGGTTTTTGTCCAGGCGGAAAGCGAGGTGTCGGCGATCAACATGGTTTACGGCGCCTCGGCAGTGGGCTGCAGGGTGATGACCAGCTCGTCATCTCCCGGTGTCAGCCTGAAACAGGAGGGCATCTCGTATCTGGCCGGCAGCGAGCTGCCCGCAGTGATAATCAACGTGCAGCGCGGGGGGCCCGGCCTGGGTAATATCGAACCCTCGCAGGCCGATTACTTCCAGGCGGTCAAAGGCGGAGGACACGGCGACTACCGCATGATCGTGCTGGCTCCCTGTTCGGTGCAGGAAATGTACGATTATACCATGAAAGCTTTCGACCTGGCCGATATTTACCGCATGCCGGTGATGGTGTTGAGCGACGGCAGGCTGGGCCAGATGATGGAGCCTCTCAAGCCCCGAAAAAGACCTGAAGCCTCAGCCGTCGGACTGCCCAAAAAAGACTGGGCGCTCACCGGTGCAAAAAATAACCGTCAAAAACGAGTAGTCAAATCCTTTTTCCCGGTGGACGGCACCCTGGAGAAACACAACCTTAAACTCGAGGCCAAGTACAAGCTGATCCGGCGCAAAGAGGCCAGGGCGGAAGAATATTTTACCTCGGATGCAAAACTAGTGTTGGTGGCCTATGGAACCATGGCCCGGCTCTGCCGGGAGGTTGTCCGCCGGGCACGCAGGAAAGGCTTGGCCCTGGGGCTTTTACGCCCGATCACCCTCTGGCCGTTTCCCGACGCCCGGATCAAGAAGCTCGCCCGCAGCGCCGGGGCATTCCTGGCAGTGGAAATGAGCGCCGGACAGATGGTGGAGGATGTCCGGCTGGCGGTCAATGGAACGGTACCGGTGGCTTTCTACGGTAGAATGGGCGGCGGCGTACCCGAAATAGAGGAAATCTACCGCCGGGCCGGCAAACTGCTCAAGAAAAACTCTTAAGCCTTAAAATCACACCCCTGGACCCTGCCGCTGAAGCGGCGAGGAATCCTATCATGAAAAAGGTAAGGATATTCAAGAAACCCCACGCAATGCTCGAGGTGGATACCCACTACTGCGCGGGCTGCGGGCACGGACTCATTCACCGGATACTCGCGGAACTGATCGATGAGCTGGATATGCGCGGGTCCCTGGTGGGTATTGCCCCTGTAGGCTGCGCAGTGCTGGCCTACAACTACCTGGATATCGACATGAGCGAGGCCGCCCACGGCCGGGTGCCCGCGGTGGCCACCGGGATCAAACGTGCCAGGCCGGACCTGCTGGTATTCGGCTATCAGGGCGACGGTGATCTGGCCTCGATCGGTACCGCCGAAATCATCCATGCCGCCAACCGGGGAGAAAACTATACTACTATTTTTGTCAACAACGGGGTTTACGGGATGACCGGAGGCCAGATGGCACCGACCACCCTGCCGGGGCAGCAGACCGCAACCTCACCCAACGGCCGGGACACCGCGACCATGGGTTTTCCCCTGCGTATGTGCGAGTTGCTCGATACGCTGGAGAATCCTTACCTGATAGTGCGCACCGCCCTGGATGGACCCGCCGGGATCAGGAGCACCAAGAAGTGGATTCGGGAAGGTTTCATCGCCCAGATGGAAGGCAAAGGCTTCTCTTTTATCGAGGTGCTTTCCGCATGCCCCACCTACTGCCGGATAAGTCCCGAGGCCGCCCTGGAATATTTAAAAAAAGAGGTGAAACCTTATTTCCCCACCGGGATTTTCAGGCCCGCACCACCGGAGGCTGTCAATGCTTGAACGGGTGATCTTCGCCGGTTTTGGAGGACAGGGAGTGCTTACTATGGGGAAGATGGTGGCCGAGCTGGGCATGCATGCTTTTCCCCAGGTGACCTACTTTCCCAGCTATGGTACCGAGGTACGGGGCGGTACGGCAAACTGCCAGGTCATTCTCTCCGAAAAAGAGATCGCTTCCCCGATTGTCGAGACCGCCGACAGCCTGATCCTGATGAACCAGCCGAGCCTGGAGAAGTTTTTCCATCTGCTGAAACGCGGCGGTCGGGCCTTTGTGAACAGCTCCCTGGCCCAGCCTGTCGAAGACAAGCGGGTAGTGGCCCTTCCGGCGACCGAGCTGGCCAACCGGCTACAGGATGTGCGCGCGGCCAATATTATCATCCTGGGCGCCTACCTTTCCGGACAAAAATGGGCGTCGAAAAAGGCTTTCGAAAAACTGCTGAGCCGGAAGCTCAAGACTAAAGGAGAGAAAACCGTACGGCTCAACCTCAAAGCCCTGGAGATGGGTTGGAGTTGCGGTAAACCTGCCATTCAGCTAGGATAATTTTATTAAACCGATTAATACACCGCACGTTGTGGAGACACGGAGCAGGTTCCACCCAGCAGGCCCTGCCCCGGTGAAACATGTCACGTAGGATGGAAATTCGTTCGAGGATTAATTTATGCTGAGCGGTCGGGTAAATACCGGGATGAAACTCCGGAAAAGCCTCCGGCCGACAGGCCGACTCCTACCAGCTCCGGCCCGGATAGAGCAGTTCGACGACCTCTCCCCCATAGCTCATTGAAGTGTCGATTTTGGAGTCCCGGCCCCAGGCTCCCTGCACTGCGTCAATATTCTCGATCCAGACCCTGCGATAGCGGTGGTCGCCCAGCCTGGTCATGGAAATGTAGTTGTATTCTTTGAGCCTGGTTGCAAACTCAATTGACAGATCCAGTGCACTCCAGCCGTTCATGGTTCCTTCCGGCGTGGGCAGACCGGGATCGATCCATTCATTAGTGAACGGTACATAGCAGACCCAGTGAGGCTCCTGCCAGTTGTCCTCCCGGATCATCACCTCGGCATTGGCATCCGCAAACACATAAGCGCCCCGGGCCCGATGGTCCATACTGGCTGCCAGTGCCTGCAGCAGCCAGCTCATGGTGCCACACTGGCCCCAGCCATGAAACAGCGCTCTGCGGCCCTGAACGTGTCGGTCTGTGGCCTGGTTTTCGGGGCCGGTGGCCTCCCGTACCCAGCGAGATAGCATTCCCACGGCATAGACCCGGCTGCCCGTCTCCTGTAAGGCATGTCTATAGATCGGAGCTGCGATGCGCCTGAATGCCCAAATCTCTACCGGATCATCGAAATCGATGGCCGGATGCCGGTGTTTCATCGGAGGAACTGCTATTTCCTCGGGTGACGGAGCCGGAGTTTCCGGCCTGGGGACCGGCTGACCCAGCAGGGTAAGCGTCGTTACCGCCTGCCAGGTAGAGCTCATCTCGCTGGGACTGGGAACAGGGGTCTGCTCGGTAACTCCGAACCTGGCAAAGCCTCCGTCCGGGTTCTGGATCGAGGCGACCCAGGCGGCACAGTCGCCGGCCGGCCTGGCCGCGCGGCTGGTATCCGTGTCTGAAAGTGGCAGTCCAAGAATTTGCAAGGTACTCACGGCCGCATAAGTATCTTTCATCCTTGAATTGTGGCTATGGTTGTTCCAGTTGTCCCCATGTCCCAGCTCGAATCCTCCGTCAGGTTCCTGCCCGTACGAGCTCAAGAGGAACTTTTTCACTTTGCCGGGACATGCTGGTCCTGAACCGAGGTGCTTGAGTGTTGCTGTTCCGTAGAAAGTTCCCTGTGTGGAAGAGAAGAAGAAACCGTCCTGGCTCAAAGAGAATCCTCCGCGCCGGGCTTTAGTCTGCTGCTGGGCT
>CAZSTM010000141.1:6793-8834 GCA_964609635.1 uncultured Gemmatimonadales bacterium | reverse complement strand
TGTCTCGATGCGCTCCGCTGTCACCTCGCCTATTACACGTGCCGAGAGCGCCGGGCCCGGAAACGGGATGCGCTCGAATAGCTCGGCCGGAAGTCCGAGTGCCTTGCCGATCTTTCTGACTCCGTCCTTTCGAAGCTGAATGAGCGGCTCGATGATACGGTAGCCGAAAGTCTCCTGCGGGTCGATCCCGAGCTGTTCGAAAACATTGTGCTGCCGCTTGATCCCTGCGACGGTCTCATCGACATCGGTCAAGATAGTTCCCTGGAGAAGATGCTTGGCTCCGCTTTCCTTAACCAGGCGTCCGAATACGTTCCGGTAAAAAGTCTGGGTAATAGCCTCGCGCTTCTCTTCCGGGTCGGTGACTCCCTTGAGCGCCGCGAAAAACTCCCGGCGCGCATCGACCACCTCGACGGCGACACCGAGCTCCCGGAAAAAGCCGACGACCTGTGCCGGCTCTCCCTGGCGCATCAGACCGTTTTCGATAAAAACTGTCTTAAGGTTCTCGCCCAGGGCCCTATGCCCGAGCATCGTGACAGTGGAAGAATCCACGCCTCCCGAAAGGGCGTTGATCGCCGTTCCATCCCCAACGGTATTCTTGATCCTGGCGACCTGCTCATCGATGAATCGCTCGGTGTCGAGCTCCTTCGCAGTGATCTCCTTAATCATGTGCCAAATACCTCCATCTTAATATGATAGTTTGATAGCTTCTGCATAACGCCGGCAGTCAGCGGCAGCCGGGGATACGATTCCTTTGCTGCCGGTAGGTTTAATAATAACCTGAATAAAAAACTCACTCTTCTTTTTGTGTTTTTCGACATCCTCAATTAACGCCTCGATTTTGTTTTTGGCAAGCTAAAAAAATAGCCTCCCATTAAATTTTTTCTTTAATCATAATTTCTACCCTTCTAAGACAGCCTTTTATTCACGCTACAAATCAAATGCGATTTAAACATCGAACGCAAACAGTTCTTGCACTGAATACAACTTTCAATTTCCGTCACCTTTCCTTGCACAGTTTTTTCGATAAGATAGGGATCGGCAACAAGCGCTCTTCCCATTGCCGTCATGTCTGCATCACCATCCTGGAGTACCTTCTCGGCATCCGTGAGATCAAGAATATTACCCACTGCAATAACAGGAACACTAACGGATTCTTTTATTCCGCGTGCGAGATAGGCATGACACATTCTGCCGTACTCTTTTTCAGGCACAATTCTATCTGCTGAAATTCCTGCGGAGACATTAATTACATTTGCACCGGCATCAACCAGGATCTGTGCGACATATTTCGATTCATCAAGGGTTACTCCACCATCGACAAATTCATCAGCGCTGATCCTGCAGCTTACAGGATAATCACGACCGACCTTCGATCTGACTCTTTGCAGAATTTCTCTGAAGAATCTTGTTCTGTTTTCCGTATTTCCTCCGTATTCGTCATCCCTTTTATTTGAAAGAGGCGAGAGGAATTTGGAGAGCAGATATCCATGTGCACCGTGCACTTCAATCATATCAGCTCCTGCTGTTTTCGCCCTGTATGCGGCCTCGGCAAAACTGTTTTCAATTTTCTCTATTTCAGCAACCGGTAATTGACCCGGTGTTTCATTTTTATCGTGAAACAACTGAATACCTGCAATCGAACCGTTTCGCTTTATTACTCCCACAAGCTGCGCCAGTCCCTCAATATATTTGTCATCGTCAATCCGCTGCCCACAAGGGAAGAATTCTCCGTCTTCTCTAATAGCGGTGGCACTGACAATCGATAACCCGGCGCCTCCTGCAGCAACATGTTTATAATAATCAATGAGTTTTGGGGTTACATAACCTTCTTGATCGGCATACTTTGAGGTAACCGCGGGAAAGACTATTCTATTCGGAATGGTAAGATTTTTGATTAAAATCGGCTCGAATACTGCTATATCCAAACCATGGCTAGAAGAAAAAAGACATTTCCGATTTGAAAACTCTGCTCCCACTATTATTGCAGAACATGTTTTTAGAAAATCACACCGTTTCATTGCTTCACCCTTTCTGATAATTA
>CAZSTM010000141.1:0-6783 GCA_964609635.1 uncultured Gemmatimonadales bacterium | reverse complement strand
TCCTCGTGTCGAACGTGATGCTCAGCTGCTCCAGGGCTATTCGCACAGAGTTTCGAATTCTCACCGAATTTCCGAGAGCGCTCAAGATGATGAAATCGCGCCAGCGCCCTGCAGTCACCTGCAGCAATGGTTATGCCCTCCGCTGCTCAAAGCTTACCCAGGCTCCAGAGGGGGGAACGGCCCGGGAAGGATGTCAGGATTAATTCTTCTATCTGTCCCCCGGCTCGTTTTCTTCAGTTATGTCCTGTTTTCCTTTCCCTTGCAGAGTTACGCGGAGGATCTCGCCGGGATGCCAAAGGCGCATGCGCGGCCCCCAGGTGCCCGTACCGCGGCAGACGATGACTGTCATGCCGTCCACCTCATACCGCCCCACAAGCAGCGGGTAGCTGCGTTGGACCAGATAGCCGAAAGGCCAGACTTGACCTCCATGGGTGTGGCCGCAAAGCATCAGACCTGCCCCTCGGCTCGCTGCTCTGTCGGCCTGCCACGGTTTATGGGACAGGAGAATGGTTGCACCCTCAGGACGATCCGCGAGCGCTTTCGAGATGGGATCATCGCCCTGACCGGAATAGCTGCTGGCTCTAAGATTGTCCACGCCTGCCAGAACGAGGCCGGGACTGACTTCGGTCCAGGAGTTGCGCAGCACCCGGTAGCCGACCTTTCCGACCGGAGGCATGTTCCTGTCGTGACGGCCGTAGAACTCGTGGTTGCCCAGGACGGCCCAGACGCCCAGAGGCGCCCAAAGGCGGCGGAAGATCGAAAGCAACTCCTCTGAGGGCGGGCCGTGTCCTTCGAAGAGATCTCCGAGCAGGACCACCATGTCGGGCTGCTGCGCCTGGACCCGGGAGACACTTTCCTCCAGCCACCGCTCGCCGAGCAGGGAGCCGAGGTGCAGGTCGGACATGGCAACGAGCACCGTGCCTTCCATCTCAGCGGGAAGGCCGGAGAGGTACACCTCGTAGTTTTGCACCACCGGCGGCCGAAAACCCTGGACGAGGGCGACCACAGAAAGCACCCCCCCGGCAGCCAGGGCCAGGCCCCGCAGCGAGGGAGCCTGCCGGGGCAGGAGAAAGCCGAACCCGGTGACTAGGTCAATCGCCAGTAGGAAGACGGAGGCCAGGAACAGCACGACCATCCAGTTCATGCCGAGAAATTCCAGTGTCACGGCAAGCGTGCCCGTGCCTCCGTGGCCGAAAACGCGACCGGCGTAAAAAAGCGCCCAGAGGGCAAGGCACGCCCCGATGAGGAATTTTCGAGGGACGTGTCGTTTCAGAAACGGCACCGAGCCGGCGCGCCAGAAAACGTAAAGGTGCATCAAGGTAACCGCACAGGTAAGAACGATTCCGAACACGTGCCCTCCCTGCGTGTGATACCGCCATGCCACGAATCAAAAGATGCTGCCTGGCATTCAGAAAGACTGCGGGTGAAAGAACTAATGAACCTTGCATCGGCGGATGAAAACGCATCCGCTGATTTTAAAATAACCGACTATGTTTTTACTCCTAGCTAAGCCCCTCTCATCCGGGTCGAACCATGGTTCGCTAAACTTTCTCAGGCACGATGTATGGGAAGCGGTACTCCCTGCCGACCAGAGTATTGGCCTCGTGGTCACCGATAAAAGTCTCGCTGTCGCTGTCAAAGACAAGCGTGCGGCCGGTGCGGTAGGCGATGTTGCACAGGTGGCACATCGATGCCGAGAGATGGCCCTCAAGGATATCGGCCGTAAGGTCGGCGCGCTTGCGCGAACGGACGGCCTGGATAAAGTTTTCGAAATGGGAGCCGCCCCCGCTGCCCCTGATTTTCATGGCGTCAGGCTGATGGCCGTTATCTGCGGCGCTCATGCTCGGTCCGGGCTCGTTCTTGCGGCCGTAGAAAGTGGCCCACTCTTCCCCCTCTCCTTTGAGCTTCATCCATCCCTCAGAGCCGAAAAAAAGCATGCCCATATTGAAATCCGTATCCAGGTTTGTGTATAGACCCCTCACCTCGAGCTGAACAATCTTGCCGTCGTCGTATTCCATACATGAAAGCTGGGTGTTAGGGGTTTCCTGTTCGCTGTCGAAAACGAAGTAGCCGCCCATGCTTTGGATTTTGCGTGGATGTTCGTATTTCTGGAGGGCCCAACGAGCCAGGTCCGTGTAATGCGGACCGTTGTTGCCGGTCTCCCCGTTGCCCGTGTCCCAGAACCAGTGCCAGTTATAGTGGAAGCGAGTCTCGTTGAACGGGCGCCAGGGAGCAGGACCCAGCCAGAGGTCATAATGGACTCCCTGCGGAACGGAGCTGTTTTTCCCCCGTCCGATGCTCTCCCGGGGCCTGAAAACCACACATTTGACCATGTAGATATCCCCGAGCTTCCCGCTGTGGATAAAATCCATCGCCGCCCGGGCGATCCTGGTACTCCGGCTCTGACTGCCGGTTTGCACGACCCGATCGTATTTCCGCGCCGCTTCCACCATCTTGCGGCCCTCGAAGATGTTGTGGGAAACCGGCTTTTCAACGTAAACATCCTTACCTGCCTGGCAGGCCCAGATAGCAGCCAGAGAGTGCCAGTGGTTGGGGCTGGCTATGGCGAGGGCGTCCACCTCTTTGTCCTCGAGCACCCGGCGGATATCGGTTTCCGTCCTGGCCCGTTTGCCGGAAATTTTCTCCAGGTCGGTCACCGCTTTCGGCAGCACTCGCTCATCGATGTCGCAAAGAACGTTGACATTCACATTCTGCATACCGGCGAAAAAAGCCGCATGCTCGGCTCCCCGTCCGCGAAGGCCCATTACCGCCACATTTATCCTCTCGTTCGGGCTGTCTTTGGCCAGACCTGTTTTTACCAACGGGCCGGTAACCATCATTCCCAGGGTTCCTGCTCCGGCTGTCTTAAGAAACTCTCTGCGGTCGCTTTTAACCATCCGTACCTCCATTCGACAATGTCGGAACTTCTATTTATTCGCATCTTCTCAGTAAAAATGAAATAATGAAATATCAGGTCTTATATCAAATTACCTCGTTTTCAGTCGGGAGAACTGCCCGGCCGGTGACAGCCGGTCCGGCGGCCTGCCCGGCGCCGTCGACACCGGGATGGTTCCGCACTTGCGAACCACCGAGATCGCATACTTTTTAGTCATCGTTTAAAGATTGCTTCAAACCTGTCATCACCCAGGATAAGCTTCCGGACGGGACATATTCCCAGGCGTATTTTCTCCAGGGGGAAACCAGAAAAGAAAAGTTCCCTTTCCCGGATTCGCCCGGTTTGATCCAGAAATTAACTCCTGCATCATATGAATCATACAGCCTGTCTGCCAGGTTTATCAGAGAGGTGTCGGGCATACCCAGTAGCTCGGAAAAATAAGCGGACCAGGCAACCGTGGCGGCAATCTCCAGGGAATGTTCTACAGTGTGCCCGGTGCGCACCACACTCGAGCCGTCGTGCCGTACTATATAATCGCAGTACCAGAGCGGCCCCACACCATAGGCATGCTTCTGGTCGAGCTTGCAGGCGGCTTGTTCAAAGTGGCCTATCTTCCTGATAAAATTTGCAATGGCGGCATCCTCGTTCAAGGCATATACCCTTAGCATGGCAACAGAGGCGAGCACAGTCATCCAGCTCGAAGCTATAAATCCCGGGGCACCGTCTCCGTGCTGGGAGCTGTGATGGTAAAGGCCGCCGTCGACACGGTCAGCCGGCAGCGCGCCTTGCGCTCCATCCTGATGCCGGATGAAATGGTGGTACTGGCTAACCAGTGAATCCCGGTAAACGGCCTTTCCGGTTACTTCGAAAGCCACGGTATTGGCCAGCAGGCGGAAAGCGGTATGCCTCTCTGTCCAGAAACCCAGCGAGGGGTCCCAGCGGACGGGTTCGTCATTCTGCTCGTGCGCATTGACCACCCATTCGATCTCCTCCAGCACTTCCTGGTCTCCGGTCAACCAGTAATTATAAGCCAGGCACTCGTTGTAGCTGTACATTGCTCCATTACCCGTGGGAAAGCCTTTGGCTTCCGGCACCTTCAACTTAAACAAACCGATAAAGCGTGCAGGCACGGTGGTGTCGTCCCACAAATTACTTCTATAGAACTGAGTATGCCTTACAGCCTCCCGCAGTGCCCTCAGGTGTCCTGAGCGCATGTAGAGAATAAACATGGCCGTTGACCTGTCGTACAGCCAGGGTTCGTATTCCGATTTATAGGGACACAGGTTACCGGGCGAAACGGGAGTTTCATTTTCGTTAAGAAGGGTAAAGAAAGAATTATGCTGAGCATGGTCCATTTCCAGGTATCCCGGCCATTCCTTTGTGCTGTCGATAACGTGAGGGTCCTCCCGTTGAGCGGTAATATTGTCGTCCAGCGGCAGCATCCTGCCGGGCTTTAAGCTGCCTGAGCACATGTATTCCTTTGGCAGAACTGTATATACATCGGGTTCGTACACGCTGTCGGCTGCTAAAAACGATCCGCTGTTAACCAGGTGCCAGGCCGATCTCGGATTCCGGAAGGTTTCGACATTTTTCAGGCGTTCTTGCAAGCCCCATTCAACGGTCACTATTTCATGGTCGGGATAAACCACGGAAAATGTATAAAGCAGCTGGATCCTGGCAATACGTACCGATCCGCGGACCGTTTTTTTATCAGGAAGTTTCCGCCAGGGAGTCAATAAGGCCACATGGGACGGTATCTCATCATTGTCTGAGGATAAGACCCTCACCCGGGTCAAGCCGGACTCGGTAACGGAGCCTTTGGTGAACGGCACCCCGAAAGTCACCAGCGTGGGCCGGCCGGGGTCAACATTTTCCATCGGATAAAGCTTGACTGCTATCCGGCCTTCTCTCAGCGGCGGTGCAAAAAACGAAAGAAACTCTCCATATAGATTAAATGCACAGTAAAGCATTACGAGGATTGAACTTATGACGGCGAAACAAAAAGATGAGTGTCTCATTTATTGCCTCGAAAATATGAACTCGGTTCCCTGAAGATCCTGCGGATCTGAAAAACTTCCAGTAACTGTACTACTGACAGCGAGAGATTTCAAGGAATGAATCATAAACCGGAGCATTGATAGTCTGCTGGATTCCGGTTGCAGCCTGAATGTCCCTTTGATCGTGCCCGGGAATTTTCCCGCGGAGATTTCCCATCTGTATAAAAAAGGCCGTACCGTCCGCAGGCGGTACAGCCTTTTGCCGTGGTGAATAGCCCGAACTTAAGCTAATCCGCCGTCTCCTTTACGGTGATCTTGCCCATGCGGTACCAGCCGTCGTCCCGCAGGCCCTGGATTGCGAGCTTCACGTGCGGCTTGCCGCTCGAGATGTCGATAATAGCCAGGTCGAGTGAGTACTCGCCCGGCGGCACACCCGGCGGCAAGTAAACAGCATCGTCGTAAACCACGTCGCCGGGCAGCCAGGTGCGGATATCCGAATCGCTGGTCATCACGAAACTGCGCTTGCCGTCGGTGAGCCTGAAAGCCAGGGGCCAGTTGCGGTAGGCCGGGGCTACCCCTTTGTTATCCCACCAGCTTCTGAACGCCAACTGGCCGTTGGGACTGACGACCTGTGGGTAGCTGAGCTTACGCAGCACGAAGCGGTAACCCATTTTCTTGAGCCACTGGTTGACCAGGGGCATCCACTCCGGAGGGACGGGCGAGCTCTTGGCGTTGAAGCTCGTAACGTGCCATTTGAGCGCCTGATCGAAGATGTACTTGACGACTTCCTCGTTGTAATTCTGCTTGTCTCTCCAGGTGGTGAAGGTGCCGCAGATTTCCATGGTGATGGGCGATTTCTTCCAGGCATCGAACATGCCGCTGCGCACGATATCCTGAGGATAAGCGTCCCGCATGTGGCTCCAATTGGGAAGGCGGTCGCGCCAGAACCCCATGTCACCCAGACAGTCGATACGCCACCCCACGGGCCTCATCCGGGGCCCCGTACCGTTGCTGCGGCCGTCGGGCCAACCGGCCTCGATCGGCAGACCGCGCACCAGCAGGCCGGGGTCGGGAGCATCGCCGTTCAAGGGTTGGTAGATCAGCGGAGTTTTCTTGAAGCCGTCCAGGTAACACCACATCAGCGCCTGCCAGGTGGCGGGGGTGAGCAGATGGCTGCCTGAGCCCTCGCCCCAATAGCCCACTATCGATACGTCCACGGCTTCCAGGGCCGGGTGACCGTCATAGCGCGCTCCCAGTTCACGAATGAACCCGCCGAAGTACTTCAGGTAGAGCGGGTTCTCGGGGTCGGTGCGCCATTTAGCGTCCAGCAGGTTTTTCTCTTCGCCCACCATCTCGCGATACCAGGCCGGTACATCCTTGTCCGGGCCGCCGCCGTAGCAGGCCACGCGCAGATAAAGCGTCTGGCCGCGCTGGGCAGCCGTCTTCAGAACCTTATCGAGCTGGGCCCAGTCCACCACGTCTTTCTGGAGATGGAGGTAACGCCAGTAAACTCGCCAGTAGGCCAGGCGCGTAGCCGGGTGGTCCGGGTTGGTCAGGTCACCGTCGAAGTCCTGGTACTCGACAGGGAAACCTTCGGTCCAGCCGCCGCCGGCGTTAAGTGTGTCGCCGTTGAAACGCTGGAAGGTCATGAAACCGATGCCGGGATTATTCAGGACATCATCGATTTCCGCGGGCCGGACGATCACCTGGCCCTGGTTTCTTTGCTCTGCCAGGTCCCACTGGGCGGTGGCACACTGCCAGGATGCGGCAAGTAAAACCGTCAAACATAAAACAAGTGCACGCAGCATAAATGCTCCCCTTCCGGAAGTGGATAGAACTAAGAGATGAAGGATTTATCAAAATTAATTACAGCGTAGCTTAAGCATGAAG
>CAZSTM010000140.1:0-8857 GCA_964609635.1 uncultured Gemmatimonadales bacterium | reverse complement strand
ACCCTTGCCGACAAGATAGGCCTTGATGAAATCCTGCGCCGGATGGAGAACTTGTTTCACGAATTGGGCGACTTTAAATATCGGCCCTGCCCGCTGCTGAAAAAAATGGTCCGCGCCGGGAGGCTGGGACGCAAGACCGGCCAGGGATTTTTCAAATACGAAACCGGGGATGAATACGCTGATTAAACAACGGTTGGGTGAGCTCATCTTCCCCCCGAGCCTTCGGCTCGAATGAGCTAAAAAGGAAAAGGAGCGAGATTCACAATGCTGATTTTTGTTCTGAACTGTGGCAGCAGCAGTGTTAAATACCAGTTGATCCAGACCGACACCGAGGAATCTCTGGCCCGGGGCAGTGTCGAGCGCGTCGGGATGAGTGATGCGCTGCTCTCGATTGTGCGCAGCGACGGTTATAAGGCCAAGTTCGAGATCGAGATCCTGGACCATATCCAGGCTATCGAGCAGATCCTGGTTTACCTGCAGCACGAAGAACACGGAGTGATCAGGGATAAGTCCGAGTTGGAGGCGGTCGGGCACCGGGTGGTCCACGGAGGCCAGCAGATTACCGAAAGTGTGCTTATCGATGAAGAAGTAACCACCAAGATCCGTCAGTGCGTCGAACTGGCCCCGTTGCACAACCCTCACAACTTGAGCGGGATAAACGCCGCAATGCAGAACCTGCCCGGTATACCCCAGGTGGCTGTTTTCGACACGGCCTTTCACAGCAGCATGCCGCCCAGGGCCTTTCTCTATGCGCTGCCATACGTGTTTTACCTGCGAGACGAGATCCGCCGTTACGGGTTCCACGGTACCAGCCATTTCTACGTGCACCGGCGCGCAGAGAAATTGTGCGGCGGAGACCCCCGGAAACTTAAAATCATCACCGCGCACCTGGGCAACGGCTGCAGCATAACGGCTATCAAGGGCGGCAAGAGTATGGACACTTCGATGGGCCTGACCCCGCTCGAGGGACTGGTGATGGGTACGCGCTGTGGAGACATCGACCCCTCGGTCATCCTGCAGATCATGAGCCGCGAGGGACTTTCTCTAAGTGAGGCCAACAGCCTGCTCAACAAGCACAGCGGCCTTCAGGGGATTTCCGGCACCTCTAGCGACATGCGCGATTTGATCGAGACGGGAGGAAGAGACGAGGAGCGGGTAAACCTGGCCATCGATATCTACTGCTATCGCCTGACAAAATACATCGGAGCCTACGCCGCCGCCATGGGCGGGCTGGACGCCCTGGTTTTCACCGCCGGGGTAGGCGAAAACAGCCCGTTGATCCGTGGCAAGGTCTGCGAGGGACTCGAGTTCCTGGGAATCGAGCTGGACCGGAGGGCCAACGCCAAAGCAGTCGGCAGCGAAGCGCTGATCAGCAAGAAAAACTCCCGGGTGAAAGTCTATGCGATTCCCACCAACGAAGAACTGGTGATTGCCCGGGATACCGAAAGGATTGTGAAAAGGTCCAGGAGAAAGAAGCAGGGCTAATTGCCAATACACGCTTCCAGGCAGGCCTACAGCTCTCTTTTTCTATATTCGCTGGAAAAATAATCTCTGGCGGACCGGGTTTTGGCCGCAGTTTCCTCTTCCTCTTCCTCTTCCTCCGCCGGGGGGTAATAGGATATCAGCTTGAGTGCATCGCCGACAGTGAAACGGGCCTCGACGCCCTTTTCGCGTATCATGGTACGCAGAGCCTGCATCACCTCCGGAGGATAAAACTCCGGCGGCAGGCGGGTGAGATAACCCAGTATCCTTTCCGGCGCCTCGGCCAGCATTTTCGGCCCGCAGATCGCCAGCACTATTTTGCGCTGGATTGTCTGGGCCAGGTGGTCCAGGTCGCGGTAGGTATTGAGCAGGCCCACCTGGCGTTTGAAGTTCTGGATCAGCCACGGCACTTTCTCCGGCTTGTTTTTCAGCTCACGCAGCAGAGGGCAGGCCGTCTTCAAATAAAAATTCATCAGCAAATCCAGATAAACCAGAGGCCCTCTCATCACAAAAACCTCCACCTTACCCAGGACTGCCGGAACCACTTTGATCAGGGCGTTCTCATCCAGCTCGCCGGTATCCAGGCTGGTCAGCAAGCGGTAACCCTTGGAGCGTATATCCATCTCACGTATCACCTCGCCGGTCTTTTTCGAAAGCAGCTTCCGATTGGAGCGCTCCCCGATCTGGTTGAAAAAAAAGCGCAACTCCAGAATATCCTCATAGCTTTTGGTGTTCTCCATCAGCTGATCTGCCAGGGTCATGACTTTCTTCTTTAATGCGTGCTCCAGGGCATCCAGGTCTGAAATTCCGGTCAGTTCTTTCATGGCGGCCAGGGCCAGGTCTTTTTCGGGCGAGGACGGCATTTGCCGCAGGGTGGAGACCATGCGCACGGCCAGCAGCCGGTAGAGCGCGGTTATGTCCCCTGCGTCTTTGGCTTGCGTGGCCAGATCGAACGCCCTTTTTGCGAAAAGCTCCACGCGCGGGGTGAGATCCAGCTCGCGCTCGATAAATCCATAGGCATTGTCCAGCTCCTGAAGGCAGCCGGTTGTCCGGGCGATGTGTTCGAAACAATCCCGTACATTCGCCAGCAGCAGCCTGATAGCCACCAGCGGCAGGCCCTGTTTCAGCTCCGGAGGAAGCAGGGCCGCCAGCCGGGCGGCCCAGAGGTCCGGGTCTTTACGCACCTGGCGAACCGGGTATTCCAGCGCCGTCAGAGCGAGTTTTTCCACGCGTAAGGGGTTGAGCAGCGGTGGTTTGAGCTCGATTATCAGCTTGCGCAGTTCTGAGAAAAGATTTTTCTGAAAGGCCGGGTCCTTGCGAATCCGAGCTATCTGGGAAGGGCTGAGGTGGCGCATGAAAAACAGATTCAGCTTGCCGGTACGGGTGGACAGGTACTGCAGCAACTGGTCCTTGGTGGGCCGGTCTTCCGGCTCCAGGTCGCGGCACAGGTCGGCCAGCATCCGGCCGACCACCGCCAGCAGAGCCCTTTTCGGCACTTTATCGTTACTGTTATTCTGTTTCAATTTAGCGGATCTTTCCGAACTCGTTTGTTACGAAAATAAAGCACAAAGGGGCTTGTTTTCAAGGTTTTGGGAATTATCCGTAGCGACCGGCCGGTCGCCCATGCAGGTTGTCATTATTATTTGGTATTGTGGGCGAGGCATGCCTTGCCCCTAGGCCAACTCTTGAGATATTTATTTTAATTTTTTCAAACAGATTTTTCTCAGTCATATTCATTTTTAACTCGAACAATATATACCTGAGAATTACACACCCGGCGTATCCCCTCTTGATAGAGGAGACTGGAGATGAAATCCCCCTCGATTCCTCTTTGACAAAGGAGGAAGAATGATAATCTGCTCTCGAGAGGGGTATCCGCTGTAGGGGCACAGCATGCTGTGCCCGAGCGGGGTGTGTCACCCTCTTATACTCGAAATTCCTGTGCCTACAACAGCGGCAGGTAGCGATCCATCTCGTAGTCGCTGATCCGCTGGTGGTAACGTTGCCACTCTATTTTTTTATTTTGCACCAGCTTTTCGAACAGGTCATCTCCCAGGGCGCTGCGCACCAGGCGGCTTTTTTCCATGCGTCGCACCGCATCCAGAAGGTTGTCCGGGAGACGTTCGATGCCCCTTTTCTCCAGTTCCCCGGCCCCCACCGCGGTAACATCCTCCTCCATCGCCGCAGGGAGTTGGTAACCTTTTTCAATGCCTTCGAGGCCCGCGGCCAGCATCACCGAAAAGGCCAGGTAGGGGTTACAGGCCGGGTCGGGTACGCGGAACTCCGCGCGCACGGAAAACTCCTTGTTGGGATTGACCGGCGGTACGCGCACCATGCTGGTTCGGTTGTGCAGTGCCCAGGTCACGTGCGCCGGAGCATCGTAGCCTGCCACCAGTCGCTTATAGGAGTTGACCCACTGGTTGGTGACGGCAACAATTTCCGGGGCGTAACGCAGCAGGCCGGCGATGTATGCTTTGGCCAGGTCGGACAGCAGGTTTTTATCTTCAGGGTCGTAAAAAAGATTCTTTTCACCTTTGAATAGCGACTGGTGGATATGCATTCCACTGCCGTCGCATTCCGCCAGGGGCTTGGGCATGAAAGTGGCCCAGACCCCCTGGCGCAGGGCTATTTCCTTGACCACCAGCCGGAAGGTCATGGTGTTGTCGGCCATACTCAGGGCGTCCCCGTAGCGCAAGTCGATTTCGTGCTGGCTGGGAGCGATTTCATGGTGGCTGCTCTCGGTGGGAATACCCATCCGCTCCAGGGTGAGCACCGTGTCGCGCCTGAGGTCGCTGGCCACATCCAGGGGTGTCAGGTCGAAATAGCCGCCGCTGTCCAGGCCCTGGGGCGGCCTGAGGGTACTATCCTTGAAGTAGAAGTATTCCAGCTCGGCGCCGACATAGTAGGTATAGCCCATCTGTCCGGCACGTTTGAGGTTTTTTTTCAACACCTGACGGGGGTCGGCTTCATAGGAGGAACCGTCCGGGCGGCAGATATCGCAGAACATGCGGGCCACTGCCTCACCTTCCCGGGAAGACCTCCAGGGCAGAACGCAGAAAGTCTCGGTGTCCGGCACGGCCAGCATGTCGCTTTCCACGACCCGGGTAAAACCCTCGATAGAAGAGCCGTCGAAAACCTTGCCGTTCTCCAGAGCGTCCTCTAATTCCTCCACCGTGATAGCGAAGCTTTTCAGAAGACCCAGCATATCGGTAAACCAGAGGCGGATGAATTTCACCCCGTGTTCATGCGCCATGCGTATTACATAATCTTTGCTGTCCTCACTCATGGTTTGCTCTCCCGGTGCGTGGAAAGGTTTTGCTCTTTCTGTTGACGGTCTATGGGCCGGGAAGCGCAGAAAAATTTCCTGGCAAAGGTCTGCGCCTCTGAAAAAATACTGCTCGGCCGGCCTCGGCTGTCGAGTTCCAGGACAATCATCCCGGAGAACGGTATCTCGGCCAGAGTCGAGCGAAAACGTTCCCAGTCCACTGAGCCGTAGCCGGGGATCAGGTGGAGATCCATGTGCATGCCCCAGATGTTGTCGTTGAGATGGACGGCGAAA
Organism: uncultured Gemmatimonadales bacterium; assembly: GCA_964609635.1. GTDB lineage: Bacteria > Gemmatimonadota > Glassbacteria > GWA2-58-10 > GWA2-58-10 > JAFGTO01. The sequence continues at coordinate 3,816 of CAZSTM010000140.1, read as the reverse complement.
ATGCGGTGTGCGTAATCGGTGAATTCCCGGATCACATCGCCGTTGTTGAAAATCACGTGACCGGTGTCCAGGCAGAGCCCCAGGTTTGAGCGACCGCTGCGCACCACAAACTCGTAAAGCTCCCCCACCCGCCTTCCATAGCGGCGGTTGCGGTGTGCGGGCATGTTCTCCACCGCCAACCGGATGCCGTAGCCTGCGGCGACATCGGCCAGTTTAACAAGCGAGTCTTCGGTGCGTGCGGTCATCTCGCGATAGTGGGAATCGGACTCATCCGCGCCGGCGGTGAAGGGATGTATCACCACCTGACGGCTCCCAAGGATGTCGGAGTTTTCCAGGGTTCTGCAGACCAGCTCCTCCCAGGCGCTCATGCGTTCGTCCGGGCTTCCCGGCCGGGCCACGGTGAACGGAGCGTGAATCGAGACAATCCGCAGTCCCAGGCGTGCGCCGGTTTCGGCCACCCGGTGGACATCTTCCGCCTCATTGCGAGGGTCGAGATGTTTCAGGTTGCCCCAGAGCTCCACATTACGGAAACCACCTGCGGCAATGCGTTCGAGCGCTTCCTCCAGCGGGAACTTGAGGAAGTTGGTCGTCGAGTAAACCAGCTTGTTTCCCGACAGAACCTTATCCAACCACAGGTTTTCATCCTTGCCGTTGGTTCGCCTCACCGGTTACTCTCCCCTCGCTTACCGGAATCCCTCATGGCTTTTGGAGCGGCCACAACTAAACATGAAAGTAAATCTTTAAAAGCAGACTGAGCTACCAAGTTGCCAAGGTTTTTGTAAACTCTGTCCGGGCACGGCACGCCGCTACATAAAATCGTCTGCTTTGCCCTTTGAGCCTGTTTTTATTCTGACTCCTGTTTTTATGTATTTTCATCTAAACTATCAACAGTTTGGTGGTATTTTTCCACCTTGCTGTCCCAATCCACCAGGCGGCAGACCAGAGATCGCTGGTGTTCCAGCTCCCGGGCCAGTTTCGTTTCACCGCCCGAGGGATATCCCATTCGGCGGGCGAGGAAGAGAAACTCCTGGCTTTTCTCATCCGGGATCACCAGGTCCCGTGCGTTCCCGCGTAAAATTCGCAGAGCGTTGATCAGGCGGCGCAGGAAATCGTGCGCCTCTTTCAGGCTGAGGAAGTCCGCTTCCGAGATATACCCGCCGTGTCTCAGGGCTTTCAGGGCTTCGCGGGTGGAGGTGCATCTCACGGACGGGTCCCCGGCTCCGAATTCTATCTGCAGGTGCTGGACATGGTACTCGAGGTCCACCAGACCGCCGCGGCTGAACTTGGCATTCCAGGTGCCCGGCCGGACAAATTCCTCGAGCTGGCGGCGACGCAGTCGGGAGAGCTCTTTCATGTTGAGAGGTTTCGGGCTGTAAACGAAGCGCTGCAACATCTCTTCCACCCGACTGCCCAGGTCCCTATCACCGGCGATAAAACGCAGGCGTACCAGGCACTGGCGTTCGAAATCCCAGGCCTGGCCCTGCTCGCTGTAATATTCCTCTATCTTGGCCAAAGTATTGGACAGCGGTCCCTGGTTGCCGTGCGGCCGAAACCGCAGGTCCAGCTCGAAAATACCCTGTCTCTTGGACCGGATGCTGCTGATAATTTTCTGCACGAGTTTCGAATGGTACTCGTTGTTGGCGATCGACTCCTCGCCGTCGGTGGACCCGCTTCCTGAATGGACAAAAAGCAGCTCGATGTCCGAGGCGTAACCCAGCTCCCGCCCCCCGGCCTTGCCCAGAGCAAAGACGGCGAATTTGCAGCGGGTGCCGTCTTTAAGCATCGCTCCACCGTAACGCCGGTGCAGGTGGCTGTCACAGATACGATATGCCGCCTCGATCACCACCTCCGCCAGATCGGTCAGCTCGCGGCTGAACTCGGTAAAATTGTCGATCTTCTCCAGGATGTGCCGCATATCGATGCGGAACATCTCGCGGTCCTTGAAACGGTTCAGTGCTTCGCCGGCTTCCTCGTAAGATTCCTTCCCCCTGAGCGCCTGGTCGCACTCGGCCCGCATGGTGGCGCGGTCCTTAGAGTGATGCAGGGAGTCCAGGTCGGCGAACACCGGCAGCAGGTTCTCGTACTGCAGGCGAAGGAAATCCTCCCAGAGAAAATTGCTGGTGCCGAAAAGCAGGGCCAGGGCATCCATTACCGATTTTTCCTCGAGTTGCAGCAGTTCCCAGCCTTTTTTTTTCAATACCCGGCCGTCCTCGTAGATCTGCTCGACAAGCCGCTCGAAATTGGACAAAGCCATGTTGGGGTCCGGACTGCGCACCAGCAGGTGAGAAAACTGCTTGACCAGTGCTACGATAAATTTCAGCTCTTCGATGCGCCGTTTGCCGGTGATTTTATCGCCTTTCCGGTCGGTGATGTAAAAACGGTCCTCGATTCTGCCGCTTTTTGTACTGATCGACAGGGAATGGATATCCACTCCCCGCATGGTCAGCGCATTGGTAAACAGGTAAAGGAACGCCGCGGTATCCTCGGCTTCGATATCCATTACTGTGTAGCGATCCGAAAGGCTGTTTTCTACGTTCACTTCCACCGGGAGAAGTTTTTCCGCAAGCCGGCGCTGGTGCTGCGAAAGGTAGTCAACCACCCGGTGGCTGACCCCGTCTCTGGCCTCTACGGTTTTCCCCTCTGCCAGCCCCCCCACCAGACTGTCCAGTTGCCGCTCCAGTTGACGCCAGTCTGGCGGGAAACCCTCGGTCGAGCGTACGGTGAAAATATCGACTATTTTCTTTCTCCGCATGACGGCCGTCGCATCATCCGGGCGGGTTTTTCCGCCACGCCGGGGCCGGTACCTGCGCGAATGGAAGACGTACTTCATCTGTTTCACGGATTCCGAGGCCTCCTGCCGTTCGACCTCGGCGTAGGTCCAGACCTCCCCCTGCTCGATACTGAGCCCCACGGAAGCCAGCGAGCCGGCGATCAGGGAAAACAAACCGCGGTGATCGAAAGCCACCACAGTGAGCTCCCAGAGGTTCCGCTTCAGTTCGCGTTCGAACAGAAGGCAGCGGCGGGAAGCTCCCAGCCCGGCGATGGCATCCAGGTGGCGGGCGATCTGCTCATCATTGTAGCGGCCCAGGTACACGCTGTCCATGCGCGCCAGGTGGTCGGCTACCTGGTCCCGGCTCGCCTTGCGGCAGACGGCCGACAGACTGGCTTGGCGGTCGTGGTTTTCACCCGCCGAGCGGCCCGTTTGGTTGAAACCGGCCTGGGGCATTTTTGCACCTTCTAAACGAATTTACAACGGCATCTCGACTAACGATTTCCAATCTGGTTTCTGCGGCTAATAATAATCAGCCGATAAATGAATTACAAATAAAAAACTGCAGGCAGAAAAGCCGCGCATCGGCACCGGACACCAGGCCGAAAGCGCGGCTTTTTCATAGAAAATTCCCTTCCCGTGATCAGATATCGTAATACAGGTAAAACTCGTATGGATGAGGCCTTAAAGCCATGGCCTTGACCTCGTTTTCCATCTTGTATTCCACCCAGGTCTCGATAACATCCTCGGTGAAAACATTGCCCCTCAGCAGGTACTCGTGGTCTTCCTCCAGGGCCTCCAGAGCCTGCTCCAGGGTGCCGGGAGTGGTGGGAACCTCGGCCAGTTCCTCGGGCGGCATGTCGTAAATGTTCTTGTCCAGCGGATCGCCCGGATCGATTTTGTTCTGGATCCCGTCGAGCACAGCCATCAGCATGGCCGAGAAAGCCAGATAAGGATTGCAGCTCGGATCGGGGCAGCGGAACTCGAAGCGCTTGGCTTTGGGCGAGGGGCTGTACATCGGTATGCGCACCGCCGCGCTGCGATTG
>CAZSTM010000139.1:0-8865 GCA_964609635.1 uncultured Gemmatimonadales bacterium | reverse complement strand
GGTCGGGAGTTCGCTTTCCCAGCAAATCAACGACCCCTCCCGGGAATACGGCTACACGGTCAACATCGGCCCGCGCAACATAGTGAACCGGGCCCTGATCCTGGCCTGCCCCCGCTAAAATCCACGAAAAATAACTTTTTAAAAAAACACTTGACAATCTTTGTTTATATATGTATTGTTTATATATAAACTATTCTAAAGGAGAACACATGAGCTTATATCAGGAGCTGTGCTACAAAAGGCCGTTCAAGTTTCAGGTGGAAGAAACCCTGCTGAGTATCATTCACACCGGGAATCTTCTGTCCAAGGATGGGCAGCGAGTGCTGCGCCCCTTGGGGTTGACCGACGCCCAGTTCAATGTGCTGATGCTGCTCGAACATCACTCCGATGAAGGCAGGCTAAGCCAGACAAAGCTGGGAAGGATGCTGCTGGTAAACAGGTCGAATGTCACGGGCCTGGTTGACCGCATGGAGAAGGCGGGCCTGGTCAGGAGGGTTGCGGATCGAGAGGATCGCAGGGTCAATCAGTTAGAGATGACAGAGGCAGGCCGCCGAGTCCTCGAGAAAGCTTACCAAAAATATTTTTCCCGGATCGGGGAGATCATGTCCACTATGTCAGGCGAGGAGCAGCATAATCTCTCCCAGATGCTGGAAAAAGTAAGAACACAGCTTCGAGGCCGGAATATGGAGGATATCGCTCAACCAGGTTGACGGGAGGTCGATAAAATGAAAAACTTTCTGCAGTTGAAAAGTACCAAGAGCAGCCGCAAGGCAACCTTTATTTTGCTGGCGATTTGCTGTGTTTCACTGGTAGCTGCATTCATCATCGGCATTGAGGATAACCCGCCGGGATTATTGTTATGTTTAACAGCAGCTATCGCTTTTTTCCTTGCATTTGTACACACCTGGCGTAAAGCAAAATATTTCCTGATTCTCTCGGGAGCCTCACTGATCGGTATTTTTCTATTTGCCCTCCTGCATAATGTCTTTTACGGTTTAGGGCAATTGGCTGCTGATATAATCGTTTTACAGTATTTGCTTAAATCTTTAGATGTCGCCTCCTTTCTGGTGGCGATTTTTGTTTGTCCTGCAGGTTTCCTGATTGGTGCCGTCGGCGGTACATTGATGTATCTCAGGCAAAGAAATCCCCCGGCTTAGCATTAATTGCGCAATTACACCGTCTGTTGGCGAAATGTTTCATAGAACCTCGAGCTTTTTGTTGATAACAGCCATTTTGCTCTCCGGCACCGGCCCCACCAAGGCGGCCGGCCAGGACGCCGGAAACACTGGCCAGAGGAGTTAACTGATGAAAAGAACATTCCGCAGCTCTTGGTATATTTTTCTGCTCATTCTGACCGGTAGTATGGCCGAGGCCCAAACCCGGGAGAAATTCGATGTCTTTACGCTGAGTTACCAGTATTTTCCCGGAGCGAAGCTCGAACTTCCGGCCGGCAATCCTTCCAGTCAGGGACTGGAGCTGGGTGTCTCCACACTGGAAGCGACCATTTGTATTCCCCAGCAGTTTTCAGAAGGAAACACTGTTTTAATCCACGGTTTGACTTACAATTTGAGAAAAGTGACCCGAGAAAAATGGGACCCCGCCTTCCAGGTGCGCATGCCGGAAGATTTACACGGGATCGACTACAGGCTTGTTGTGGTAAACGAGTTGTCAAAAAAGTGGCGCGTGCTGCTGGAGTTCCGGCCTGGGATGTATTCGGATTTTCAGGAAGGTCTCTCAACAGATGACTTCAAACTCCAGGCGGCGGCGCTTTTTGATCGCACCTATGCATCCGGTGCGATATTTGGATTCGGTGTGGCTTATTCCACCACTTCCGGTGAGGGACGGCCCGTGCCTCTTTTGCACCTGCGGAATTCGCGTGAGTCCTTTTTTAATATCGACCTGCTCCTACCGTCCCAGGGAGAACTGACCTATAGAATCGGTGAGGCTTCGGAAATAGGCCTGGCCGCCGGAATCGAAGGAAACCAGTACCACCTGAAAGAGATGAACGGAACCAATCCGGCAACCGGGGTCAACCAGTTGAGATATTCTGTGGTCACCCTGGGTCCGCACGCAAAGATACGGATTTCCGGGCCGTGGTACCTGTTTTTCGATGCAGGTGCGACATTCAGACGGCGTTTCGATACCTACCATGATGATACTGAAATAACGGAATTCAAACCGGGAAACAGCTGGTTTCTCAGGATGGCTCTGAAAGCCAGGCTATAAGTGTATCCACCATATCTGTTGGCAAAATGTTTTATAAAACCTCGAGCTTTTTGTTGATAACAGTCATTTTGCTCTCCGGCACCAGCCCCACCAAGGCCGCCGGCCAGGTCCCCTGCGACGGCGTGATCCTGCTTCACGGGATAGGAAGAACCAGCCGATCCATGCGGCCCCTGGAAAGACATTTGAAAAGCCGGGGATTCCACGTTGTCAACCTCGGCTATCCATCGACCAAATACCCGATAGATGAGCTGGCGGATTACCTCGGAGGAAAGATCGAACAGTTCCGGCCGCCGCTAGGAGCCAGGCTGCATTTTGTCACCCACAGCCTGGGCGGTATCGTGCTGCGCCGTTACCTGAAAGAAAACCGTCCTGCAGAGCTCGGCCGGGTGGTGATGCTGTGCCCTCCTAACCAGGGAAGCGAGCTGGTGGACAAGCTGAGAAAGACCTTTCTTTTCCGAATCATCTACGGGCCTGCCGGACAAAAGCTGGGAACCGGACCCGCCGGCGTACCGAACCAATTGGGGCCGGTGGATTTCGAGCTGGGAGTGATTACCGGAAACAAGAGCCTGAACCCGTTATTCTCTTACCTGATCCCTGGCGAGGACGACGGCATGGTCTCGGTGGAAAGGTCGAAAGTAGAGGGTATGGCCGATTTTCTCCTCCTGCCGCACAGCCATACTTTTATCATGAACAGCATTGAGGTGGCCGAACAGGTGGAGTTTTTCCTGAGGCACGGGAGATTCAGAAATGAAAGGCGTTAAAGTGCGCAGATTGCGCTTTTTTTGAAGTTTTTTATATGTCAAGGAGGCAGGTATGTTAATTGTCTGATACAATCCCGGTGGCAAGAAAAAAAAGACGTTGCATTATTGGAAGTTTTTGTTGAAAAAAAACTGCAGTATTTACTTGTTACATCTATTACTAGGCTTCTAATCTCAGGGGGGTGGTAAAATGGATGAAGACCAAATTTCCAGAAGAGGATTTCTCAGGTTAGGTGCTGCCGGTGCTGTTGTTACAGCATTTCCTTCATTAGCATTTGGTTTGGAAGACAAGGTGCAGGATGTTGCCACGGAGGCATACAACTTAAGGATGCAAGGAAAGGTTGATGAAGCAAAGACACTTCTCGAGCAAGCTTTATCAAAAAATCCTGATAATGCAGCTGCCCATTATGAGCTTGCAAGAATACAATCATATATGGTATTAGGAGGGACAGAAAGGGAAACCGTTGATGTACTTGGTGATGCACAGGATCTTATTGATAAGGCTGTGGAGTTTAATCCGAAAAATGTTATATATACCTTTTTTGCAGGGCATGTTCATTTTTTACAAGCATATCTGTCTGCAATGACAGGAGGCCAACCTAAAGAAAAATTGGCAAGGGCAATTGGAGATTTTGAATCTGCACTAAAACTTAAGCCGGATTATAATCAAGCAATGCTTTACCTTGTTGAGCTTTATAGTCAATTTCCTGAAGAAGCTGGTGGTGACAAATCAAAGGCCGAGCAATATGCAAGGCAGCTAGAAGGAATAGGTGGTGTTTTTGGTGCTAAAGCCAGGTCAATGCTACTGCCGGAAGAAGTTGATAGAGTCGATTATTGGCAAAAAGTGCTGAAACAACATGAAGGAAATGACGATGTGATTGAAGAACTTGGAAAGGCATATTTAGGGGTAGATAAAGTTGACGATGCTGTTTCCTGTTTTGAAAAAGCAATTGAAATTGATCCTGAAAAAGCGTCCCTATTTTTGGATCTTAGCATTTATTATACTTTCCGTGCAATGAGAGCCAGGGATGATAAAGAATTACTTCAAACATGTGTGGTATCAGGTGATGCTGCTTTGACAAAATACATAGAGTCTGAGCCTATTCGGCCAATGCGGGCGTACGCACTTGGAGTACGAGCTAAGTATAAATTCTTTTCAGGTGACAGAGAACAAGGACAAGCGCTATTTAAACAGGCTGAGGCTTTAGACCCATATTTCTCAAAAGCTACTGGAGCTCCACACCCTGACCTCTTTATTCCTCCTGGAGAAGTCTCGCAGAACCATAGGTATCTTACGAGGCCTTTTTGAAAGGTACTTTTTGGGGGAAATTGTATAGTGGGGAAATATTATTTTTTCATTAAAACGGCATGGTCTCGGTGGAGAGGGTGAAATTAGAGGGCATGGCGGATTTCCTGGTGGTGCCGCGCAGCCACCCTTTTCTGAATGACGGCAGGTTCAGGCGTTGAAGTGAAAGAAAATATCGACGGCTTAAGATCGATTGTCAGTTTACTCCTTAGCGGAGGTGGATGACAAATGGATGGAAACCAAGAGTCTTTAAAGGAGCGGGTCGAGAGGCTGGAGCATGTTGTTGCAGACCTCCGGCGCGCGCTCGGGCAACTGGCTGAAAGCCTGCCCGGAAAAGGCCCGGAGGTTCAGGCAGAACCACGGGAACTCAGCATGCCGGAGGAATATTCCGTGTCTGGTGCAGGGCCTCGCCAGGCGCCTTCACTTTCGGCGGCGAGAACTCCTCAAGAACCTGCGAAAACAGTCCTTCCCGTCAAAGAAACATCCGTTTTTCCTGAGGCCATGTATAAAAGCGAGTTCTGGCTTAATAAAATAGGCATCGGGCTTCTGCTTTTCGGAGTAGCCTTCCTGTTCAAGTACTCGGTCGACCAGGGCTGGCTGACAGAGCCCGTGCGGGTAGGGTTCGGCCTGGTGCTCGGTCTCGGACTGCTGGTTACAGGGATTCGGATTCACGCGAAAAGGAGGCATTTCAGCCAGGTGCTGTTGGGAGGCGCAATCGCCACCTTGTACATCACCGGCTTTGCGAGCTTCCAGCTATACCACCTGGTTTCCCACCCGGCCGCTTTCGCTTTCATGGTAGCCGTAACCCTGGCTGCTTTTTACCTGTCCTTTCACAACAACGAGGCGGTGCTTTCGCTGATCGGGACAATCGGCGGTCTCGGTACGCCGTTTCTGCTTTACACGCCTGAGGGAAGCCTGCCGGGGCTTATCGGTTACACCTGTGTAGTTCTTGCCGGCACGGCGGCAATTTATCTCTACCGGGGATGGCGCTCGCTGCTCTGGGTTTCGGCTGTCGGCGGCTGCGTGATTCTCTCTGTGGCCTGCAGTCGCGATATGTCGGTTATCAGGCTTTTCGACCGCTGGGCCGTGCAGTCGGGAGTCATCTTCGCCTGGCTCGTCTTCTGGGCGATACCGGTGATCCGTGAAGTACTGCAGGCCGGGAATCCCGGCAGATGGCCTGATCCCCCGCTGGATTTCCTTAAGGACCCGGGATTGAAGAAGTTCGTATGTGGCGGGACAACCCACCTGCTCACGTTGTTAACACCGCTGCTTGCCCTTTTATTTACAAACATAATCTGGAACTTTCCCAGGGAAACATTCGGCTGGATTCCTCTGGGAGGATTTCTGGTCTACGGTCTGGTTTTTTCCGTACTGCGAAAATTGCGTTTCGAAAAGCTGGCATACACGCATGCTGTCATGGCCCTGCTGCTGCTGACAATTGCATTCTGCCTGCTGCTGGAGGGCAAAGTTCTCTTGCTAACGCTGGCGGCAGAGGCAACTGCCTTGCATCTGGTATCTCAACGGCTGGACGACAGGATTACGGAAATCTGCGGGCATGTCCTGTTTGTAATCGTGGCGATCTGGCTGGCAGTGAATTTGATAGACAGCAGTTTCAAGCCTGAAGGAACTGTCATATTCAACACCCAGGCCTTGACCGACCTGGCGGTAATCGCAGCGGTACTGGGGGTCTCGTTTGTGCTGGGAGTGGAAACCGACCGGCTTTACCGGGTGGCCGCGCACCTGGCGCTCCTGGGCTGGTTCCTCAGGGAGTTGTCGGTTCTGACAAACGGGCAAGCCTACGTGACAATTGCCTGGGGTGTTTATGCGCTTGCTCTTCTGGTTTCCGGGCTCCGCCTGAACCTCGATCTGCTGCGCAACGTGGGACTGGGGACCCTCTTTCTGGTGGTGGGCAAGCTCTTTCTGGTCGATCTGGCCTCACTCGAGGCGATCTGGCGTATCCTGCTTTTCCTGTGTTTCGGCGGGGTTTTCCTGATGATCAGCTATTATTTCCACGCACTCCGGAGGCAGTCACCGGGGCCACGCCATAAATCTGAGTCATAAGGCTCAGGAGATCCACTACCAATTTTTCATCTTGAATCGCAGGCGGGGCTGCTTATTTATGCAGCACCTTGATTTTGATGTCGCGGAACTCCACCCGGCTTACGTCGTGGCTCTGCACCCCGATATGCCCTTTTCGCGGCCGTTCGCTTAAAGGTGTCAAGTCCCCTTTGCCCACCGTATGTTCATCCATGTCGGCCCGGGTCACCTCGATTCCGTTGAGCTCTATTACCACCAGGGGGCCATCGCAGGTGATCAGGTAATGGTTCCACTCTCCGGGCGGGTTCGCAGCGCCCTGCCTGGCGGCAACCTGGTAATAAATGCTTCCCGTGTACTGCTCCGGCTTGATATCCTTATGCTTGGGGGCATCATCATCCAGGATCTGTATCTCCATACCGGCTTCCGAGACATGGCTCTCGGAGGGATAGCGCAGGCCCACGCCGCTGTTGCCGCCCGGGGGGATGCGCCACTCGAGGCTGAGCACGAAATCCGCGTATTCTTCATCAGTGGTCAGATAGCCGCCGTTACCGCCTTCACAGAAGATCACACCGCCGACTACTCCCCAGTGCTCGATATCCCCGCCCTCGGCGTGCCAGCCGGTTAGGGTCTTGCCGTCAAACAGCGGAATAAAACCCTCCTCCTGTCTGCTTCCGGAACCGCAGGCGACAGCCAGGTTGAGGACTACAAAAATTACCGATAAATATCTGCAGGCCGACATGGTTTCTCTCCTTTAGATGAAAATACAGGCACAAAGTGGCAGAGGCACAGAGTGACAAAGATTGTTGGGACACAGGGCAGGGCTCGTGAGCGAACCGAAGCGAAGATCCGCGCGTGTATACGCGCGACACGCGAACGAGAGGAATGGATGGCCGTGTCCGATAAATAAATATCCCTTTAATTTCCGTGCTTCGTTGTGGCCGCGACAGCGGCCATGATATTCTAGATGTAGATCAGGTTCGGCCCGTCCAGGGTGAGCCGCAGGATGGTGGCAAGCCCCACCACCTCATCCACACAGGCTGCGGCCTGGGCCGGGTCCAGTCCGGCATACTGCACCGAGGCGCTGCAGGCGTAGAGTTTGACCATGCCGGTTTCGCGGGCCAGGCGCAGCATCTCGGAAGGAGGCGGATTGTTTCCGGTGGAGATGCGGCGCTTGGCCTGTTCGGCGGCTGACCGCGATTCGGCGGTGAAAGTCAGTTCATCCATGCTGTCGGCTACCAGGGCATGCAGGGCCCAGAAAAAAAAGACCACGGTCACCTGTCGTCCGCTGTGAGCCGCGGTCAGGGCCAGGCTGGCCATCTGGTACAGGCGGTCATAGCCGTCCGAGTGGGCGAATATTACCAGAGGTTGTTTCCGAGAACTCTGTTCTTCCATTTAAGAAATTCCCCTGATGGTTGATTTGCAGACCTGCCTTTTATCAATAAAAAGACCAATCGTGCTAAACAAATCTTAAGGCAGAGACACAGGGCAGGGCTCGTTAGCGAGCCGGAGCGGAGCGGAGACCCGCGCACGCAGGTAGCGCGACATGCGCCACGAGTAGTGAGGAGACCGCATCCCTGCAAAGTATAGATCAAAAGTCAGGTTTATTCTTCGTACTGGATGACCTGCACGGGACAGCCCTCCACCGCATGGATAATATCCTCCTCGTACGCATTAAGATCTGCGTCCTCATTGACTATCGCGGTATCATCAGTGACTTCGAAAACATCGGGGCATTCATCCTCGCACATTCCGCAGGCGGTGCAGCCTTCCTCGATCCATACTCGATTGATCGACATAAAATCTCTCCTCCGGTACGGTTTATTTGTCAGCGAAACCTTATTTAACTAATAATGTTACACATTAACAGCAACAGTACAATTTTACCCGTATTATTCATAAATCCTCATGTCCACGGTATCGGACACACCGAGTCAGGAAAATGTTTATTTTCAGAAAGATTTAACCACCAAGTATTTTAGATTATTTTAAGTTTCCGGTTGCTGGTGGTTAGTTGCTGGTTGCTCGTTATTGGTTGATGGATATTGTGGTTTTATCGTTCTTATGTTTTAAAAACCAGCCACTAACAACTGACCACTAGCAACTGTTTTTACTTTTCTGCCTCTGTGCCTTTGTCTGTGTTTTTCCTCAGCCGCTGCGCTTTTTCGAGCTCGTCTTCGAGCCGTCGATAACTCTGTGCCGGGTCGCCTGCTGCGGCAACGGCGGTGATTCCCGCACAGCCGTAAGCTCCGGCCTCGACCACCCGGGCGCAGTTTTCCAGAGTCATCCCGGCGATACCATATACCGGCAGATTGACCGAGGAGGCGACAGCGGCCAGACCCTCCAGACCGATCATCCGGGTGTCTTGCTTGGAGCCGGTAGCAAAGACCGCACCCGCTCCCAGGTAGTCGGCGCCCTCGGCCTCGGCGCGCCGCGCGGCCTCCGGATCTCTGCAGGTAGCTCCGATGATAAAGCCCTCCGGCACGCAGCGCCTGACTGCAGCCACGCTCAGGTCGTGCTCTCCCAGGTGCACTCCCCGGG
>CAZSTM010000138.1:0-8896 GCA_964609635.1 uncultured Gemmatimonadales bacterium | reverse complement strand
TACCGGACTCGCCCCGATCGTCCCCTCACTCGTCCTGAAACCGGTGGAGCTGGTGGGAACTAGCTGCGTACCCCTGGCCACCATAGTGCTGGGTCTGACTATGGGCATGCTGCATGTAGGCCGTTTCCCTTCGATCTTCAACATTGCTCGGGTGGTCGCTCTCAAGCTGGTGGCGCTTCCGCTGATCATGTTCTTCCTGCTGAAATATACTTCGTTCAGTACCGGCAGTCTGGAGAACGCTTTCTGGATCCTCGAGGCCTCGTCACCTCCTGCTACCGCTCTCGCCCTGCAGGTGATACATTTCGGAGGTGATGAAAAACTGGTCTGCGGTACGCTGGTGGTCTGCTATCTGGCCGCCCTGTTTACCATCCCGCTGTTTTTCAGCCTGGTTCAGGTGTTCGTTTAGCAACGGCTCATGCCGGTGCAGTTTCAACTTTTGAATGCCTGGTAGCTTGCACAAATGAAATTACTTAGAATGTCGAGCCGGCTAAGAACAGGCTATAGGCTGAAGGCTGTAGGGGTGCAAAATCGAACCTACAGAGTATATTTACAATAAGTAAGCTTTTACACAGGTTGGAATTTTAGGGTTGCTATCCTATAGCCCACAGCCCACAGCCTATAGCCTGCAGCCTGAAAAGGAACAGGTTGGGTAAAAAAGACTCAGCATGTAAATCAAACTTGCCATTGTACCAGTCATCTCCCCGGCGGATCAGACAGGAGGGGTGAAGATTTAAGGGCTCGAGGTATGAAAAACCAGGGTATCGACAGAAGAGAATTCCTTTTGGGGATTCTGGGCACGGGTGCGGCGTGTTCGCAGCTTGGGATTTTATCCGCGGGCTGCAGCCGCCGGGATGAGCGTCATCCGGTTACCGTTTCCGGCTCGGGTTTCATGCTGGACGGTAAGGTGCACCCGATCTACAGCGGCAGTTTCCACTACTGGCGTCACCGGGTCTCGCTCTGGCCCGAGCTGTTCGACAGGCTCAGCCGCCTGGGGCTTAACACCATCTGCACCAGTGTACCGTGGGAGGTACACGAAATCTCCAGGGGCCGGTTCGATTTCGGGAAGCAGGACAAGAGTAAAAACCTGAGCGCCTTTATCGACATGGCCGACCGGAAAGCATTCAAAGTTTTGTTGAGAGTGGGTCCGCATATTAACGCCGAGCTGACCTGTTTGGGCTACCCTCCCCGAGTGCTGTTCGATCCGGATATCGCCGCCCGCACGAGTGTGGACACGCTGGAAGTACATCACACCATGGACGGCCAGTTTCCCATCCCCAGCTATTCCAGCGATGAGCTGTACGGAGAGATCGCGGTATATTTTGACGCCCTGATGCCGATAATCGCCGAGAGTCTGTACCCCCGCGGCGGGCCGGTTGTCGGAATCCAGGTAGATAATGGAACGGGCTATTTCTCCCGCATTCGAAACCCTTACAGTATCGATTACCATCCGCAGGCCCTGGAGCTTTACCGCGGCTGGTTGCGGGAAAAGTACTCAGGCAGCCTGGCCCTGCTTAACCGTTACTACCGGGCGCATTACCAGTCTTTCGAACTGGTGGAGCCTCCGCGCCGTTTCCGCGGTGAGAATTTTGTCGACCTGCCGCCCTACCTGGATTGGACCGAGTTCCGCGAATGGACCATGATCTGGAGTTTGAGCCGGATTTCGCGTATGCTGCCCGAACGGGGAATAACCGGGATACCTGTTTTCCACTGCCTTGCCGGGGACTACCGGGCACCGTTGAGCGTCCCCGATACAGAAAAGGCTGAAGGCATCGATCTCGAGGGGATCAATGGTTATCCCGACCGGAATGATTACAGCGAAGAACGCCGGACATCCCGCGCCGCCGCGGGCCTGAGCGTTTGTCCTTTCCGGCCGGAGTTCGGCGGCGGCCGGCCGCTGAGTGCCAGTTACAGTCTGCAGACCGGCGAGGACCTGGAGTTCACCGCCCTGGCCACCCTGATGCATGGAGTTAAGAATATCAACTTTTATATGGCCGTGGAGCGTGACCGCTGGCTGGCCGCTCCTATCAGGAGGGATGGCCGCCCGCGCGAGGAATATTTCCACAGGTACCGGCGTATCCTGCGCTTTTTGAGAGAGATGCGCTTCCATGAATTCGAAAAGCAGGTAGAGGTGATTTTCCTTTTCAATCACGGGCTGGACCGGCTGTTCCACCTGATGAAACAGGAAAAGTCCCGCGTCCTTTCGATACCCGGCGAGGTGTTCGCCGAAACCGTGGATTTCGGTTTCCACAGCTCCCCCGAAGCCTGCGAGTTCTGGATGGAGCAAACCACTGAGATGATGCTGGATATAGGGTTCGACTGGAACTACGGCAGCACCCGGCTGAGCTCCCGGCGCTTAGGCCGATATAAAGCGGCTGTTTTGCCTGCCGGGGATTTTTTGTACCTGGAAGAGCTGGAGGCTCTCGAAAGTTATGTGAAAAGCGGCGGGATTCTCATTTTTGGTCCCGGCAAACCAAGCCTTAACCAGTGGATGCGAGCGGAAAGACGGGTGGAAGCTTTTTTTTCCGGAGCCGTAGCCGCGGAAAATATCCCCGATAACTACCCGGAGAGCCGGACCGCGGAGGACTCGCTACTCCCGGGGGAAATACCCACGGCCGGCAAACTGATCCACATGCAGAGTCCGCTCGAGGTGATCCGGCTGCTGAAAGCGTTCGAGGTGAGCCTGCCGTTCAGCCGTTCCAACAAGAGCCTGGATCTTTCGCTTTATGCACGGGCCGAGCGCAGGCTGCTCTTTGTGGCCAACGGGACCGATAAGGCGCAGGTGAGCGATATCTATTTTCCGGGCAGCCATCGCTTCCGCGGCCTTCTGGGAGGCGAGGACTTTGCCGGCAGAGGGAAGGTCAAGGTGGAGCTGGCCCCTTACAAAATAGAGGTATGGGAGGTGAGCTGATGATCGCCAGGCAAATCCAGGTGATCGACCTGGACCCCTTTCAGTACGCACGCTTTTCAGCAGTGTTCGGCCGGCTGAGCGGGGTTTCCCCTCAACTGGTGCTCTGGCACGAGGAGTCGATTCCCAGGCGGCAGCTGCTCGACGGGCGCAGCGAACCGGTCAGTATCTACCGGATCGATGATGCCAGAACCAGCGCCCGGGATCTCTACCGCAGCTACCGGGGGAAGCTGCGCCGGGTGGTGGTGACCGACCTGGAGGGCTACGACCGGCTTTATGCCGCCCGGAACCTGAAACCCGAGCCGGATGAGGATAAATACCACTACCTGGAACGTATGTACCGGGCGGTATGGGCCGAGTTCGACAAGAACGCGGCTATTTACCCGGAACCCAATCTCGACCGGGGACCGGTGGCGTATCTTAAAATACGATCCTTTCTCCAGGAGCTGCAGCCGGATCCATGCTGTCTGATTCTGGCGGTGTTCGAGGGGGAGAGTCTTTATTTCAGCTTTGTGGCCGGTGTTGCCCGCGGCCGGGTGGACCTGGTAACCGGCTTCGATCACTGGGGCAAGGCACTCGAAGAGGTGGGTTTCTCCGGTTCCGGCCTGAACCGGGCGGTGGAGCTTGTAGGGCGGGAATACCGGACGGTAGCCGGGGCGCTGTTCCTGACCCGCCGGGATTTCGACACGCTTTATGACGGCAACCTGCACGAGGGCTTGCCGGAATCTCCGGTACCGGGAGGCGATGCCTTCGGTTTCTCGAACCGGGCAGAGGCCCGGCTTACCACACTGCTGTGCACGGCGGGGCTTTTCGCCTATGTGCCGGTAAGGATTCCCTGATCTGCACCGGCAAAGAAAAGGGCGACCGGCCGGCCCCACAGAGCTATTCATTCAATCTGAACATATTTTCAGAAAACCCCTCTTAGACTCTTCTTGTCAGTCCTTTTTTTCCCCCAGTCTCTCCTCGATCTTTTCGATCGCCCGCTGGATCCGGTTTCTCTCCCTGAACCGGGGGTTATAGCGCAGGCAGTCCTGGTAGTACTTCAGCGCTTTTTCCGGCTGATCGAGATTTTTCAGATAGAGGTCGCCGAGCAAGGCCAGAATCGGCGGATTTTGCTGCCTTAATTCCAGTATTTTTTCATAGGTCTCGGCGCAGCGCCCGTAATCGCCCATCTCGCGGTACATCTCGGCCATCTGCCCGATATATACGTGGTTGCGATCGGTGATATCCATTATCCGCCGGTAGGCGGCCTCGGCCGGAGGGAAATTTTTCTCCCGGCGGTAGCTCAGGCCAATCATATGCATGCTCTGCAGGTCAAGGGTATCCACCAGTATGGCTCGCTCCAGATATTTCCTGGACTCCGCCGGCCGGGAAAGCTTGATCAGCATGTCGCCCAGGTTCCGGTTATAATCTCCGTTGTAGGGCTGGACTGCCACCGCGCGTTCGGCGTATCCGGCGGCGGCTTCCAGGTCGCCCAGCTTCTTGCTGGTCTCGGACATCAGGGAAAGATACACCGCGTTGTCCGGGTCGAGCTCGATGGCCCGCGAGAGGTAAACTGCCGCGCTGTCCTCTTTCTCCTGGTAATAGTTCACGTAGCCCAGCGAGTACCAGGCCCCTGCGACTGTCGAATCGAGTCCGATCGCCTGTTTAAGCTGGACGGCGGCCCGATCGAACATATTGGCGGCTTTAAGCAGCACCCCCCTGTAGTAACTGTCCCCGGCGGTGGCCTTGCCTGTGAATTGCCTCTGCCTGTAGAGCTGATAGAGGCGGTTGTACTCTTTTTTCTGGTCGTACAGTCCCGCGAGCATCACCCCGGCACGCACCACTTTGAAATAGGGTTTCGCCTGGGTAAACAGCAACTCGTCCTGGTCGATAAACCTGCCGGGGCGGTTTAGAATCACCACGTAGTCGTAGAGCTGCTGATGGAGTGAGATGTCGTCGCGCACTCTTTTCTGGCGGTCGAGGAAGTACAAAGGCGCGCCGACAGCCTTGACCCGGCCTTCCTCGGGAATTTTTTCATTTATTTTTTCCAGAAACTTCCGGTCGATCGCGCTGCCGTCGAAGCAGACCTCCAGGCCGGCCTTGTTCGCTCCTTTGAGGAAACCGATGATCGCATTGTAATGCGAGCTCATGCAGGGGAAAAGCCTGACCTGCCACACCAGCGGCGGAGTGACTATCATCAGGAAAGCCAGTACGCCCAGGTAGAGTCCCGTACGCGGGAAACGTGCTTGCAGGCGACCCCAGAGCCAGGCGAACCCCGCCCCGGCCATCATTGCATCCGCCGCATATACCGGCAGGAAATAGGCCATGCCGTCCGAGGCCGGGAAACGGCCGCACAGGCCCACCAGTATGAAAGCGGTCGAGGTGATTAGCGCCAGGCCTATCGGCCCCTTGAACATCTGCGGCTTGAATGCGATTAGCTTGCCGGCCAGAATAAAAGCCAGGCTGACCACCGGCAGGGTGACAACCAGCATCACGATAACATAATGCCAGGGCAGCCCGCTGTGGTAAAGCTCGCCGAAATAGCGCACCGGCACATTGTAGCCTTCATAGCCGGGAACATTTTGGGCGATCCAGCCGAAATATCCGGCGAAAGGAGAGTGCCACCAAAGCGGATTAAGCAGCGGCGGGAGGATCAGCATACCGGCCGGTCCCGCAAGGAGCAGTAGCCCGCGGCCTGAAGTTCTTCCGCTGATCAGCATCCACACCACCAGGCAGAGCGCCAGCAGCAGAAAGCTTACCGAGACAGACATACCCAGTCCGATTACCAGGGCGAAAAGCAGTGCTCTTAAGCCGGAGGAGGACTCTCGCTCAAACAGGTAGGCGGCGGCGAACCACAAGCCGGCCAGCCAGGGATAATGAGTGGCCTGGATCCCGGCGGCGAAAGCACGCGGAGTAAACACCAACACGGCCGCGCAGGCCAGGGCTCCCGGGGTACCGAGAACCGGGGCCAGCCAGAAAAAAAGCAGGGCGGCAAGCAAGGCGAAAGCCAGCGCAGAGCCGGTGCGGAAGGCCTCGAAATCGGCTGTAAACAGCTTTCCCAGAGGTTGAAAGAACCCATAAACCGTGCGCAGCAGTGGAGGGTTTGTCTCCAGCACCTGCCGGTCTGAGAGCTCGGAACCCGACCAGTATCGCCGGATGGTTCCGGCAGAGAGAGGCTCGAAATTTTCATTGAAAAACTGAGAGCTCCACTGCCGCTGACGAAGCATGGTTTCGTACTGGGTGACCTCCTCATCCCCGGGTCCGGGATACTGCATACAGCAAAAAGAAGCAATCAAAACCACCAGGAAAATAACCACAGTTAAAAGATTGAGGCGCTTGGTCTGCCGGGATTCGGTCATAAATTCATTCCTCTGGTCGAGGGTTTTTGGTCAAGGTTTGCTCAGACTCTAAAGATAAACGTCTAAACTTACTCCGTTTCCCGGGTATCGTCAAGGAAGAGAATGGCCCCTGTGGTTGCAAAGCGGTATGAAAAAGGCGTTTCCGTCCCCGGCCGGGTACTGCAATGGCTGCCTGAAATTATATCTCACCGCGCCGGCAAAAGGTTTTGCCTGTCCGGGACATTATGATTATAATTGATTGAACCGACTTCGCAGCAGGTGATTTCCTTTTACAACCGTTCCAGAGGAGACAGAACCGATGTTATCAGCCAGGTGCTTGAGTTTTGCGATGCTTTTTCTTGGTTTCCAGACCGTGGCCTGGGCCGCCGAAGGGCCGCTGGACGGGATGGACCCGGTGCGAACAGTTGTTTTTGAAGATAACTTTGAGTCGTTTTCCGGTCAAAGTACCCTGGAACGCTGGGAGGGAGTAAGCCCTGCCTGGCAGGTGAGAGAATCGGATATCCGGGGATTGATCCAGGAAGATACCCGCCCCATCACCCGCCAGGTTCTCTTTACCGACGGTTCCGGCTGGGAGGATTACAGCCTTTTGTGCCGCCTGCGGATCGTTCGCTGGGGCGGCCAGACCAAGAATTTCGCCTGGAGCGGCGAGCAGTACCGCAGAGTTTACTGGGCAGTGGCCTTGCGGGTGAGCGATGCAGCCAACGGCTACCGGCTGGAGTACGCCCCCTGGGTGCCCGAGGGTAGGGGACTCAAGCAGTCTTATTACCGGATAGTGAAATATACCGGTGGGCAACGTACCGAGCTGGCACGGGTCATCTCGACTTTTCACAGCGATCTCGACTACCTGGTGCGCTTCGAGGCCCGGGGAAAATCCTTGAAAGCCAGGGTCTGGCCGGCGGGCACTCCCGAGCCGCAGGAGTGGACCATCGCGGCCGTGGATGCCGACCATACCGGGGGCACGGTAAGCTTTCTGACGGCCAATGCCGCGGTTCTCTTCGGCGGGGTGCGGGTGGAAAATGCCGGCGGCCGGAGGCTGCTGGAGGAGGATTTCGCCTCAGAGCAGATGCCGGGTGCCTGGCAGGCCCTCTCCGGCAGCTGGCGCTGCGCCCCGTGGGGGCGGCGGCTGGTACGCAGCCGCGCGGCAGAGGGCGACATCTTGTACCCGGCCCGGCGGCTGCCGCCGCTGCCGGCGGAATTATCCGTAAGGTTCAAGCTTGACCGGGGCGGTTATTTGTGCCTGGTGTTGCATCCGCTCGAAAAAAGCTCGGAAGAAAATATGTCCTGGGCGGCCAAGCTGAAAATCAGCACTAAAGGTGTCGAGCTTTTAAACAAGAATGATATGAAGTTTGAAGGAATGGATTTAAGAAAATTTCCTATATTGCCCGGTCAGGAATATAGTTTGAGGTTATCAGTAGAAAAATTCAAGTTGAGTTTAGTAATAGAACAGTACCCTGTTGCGTCTGAGAAAGTATTCAAGACTGAATTCATAACGCCGCCGTGGATACAAGATGAAATTATCGGCCTGGACCCGGTGAGATCGCAGGGCGTAAGCCTGGACGACCTGACACTCGAGGCCGTGGTGCCGGTGGAAGAAGCCCTGCACGAGTACCTGCGTTACATCTGCGACTGGTACATGTCTCTGGAGCTGCCGACCGGTTACCCCAAGACCGGCAGCGGTTCGCCGGAGCTTTTCATAGCCGCCTACTGTATTCGCACCCTGATGGCGGGCTCGGAGATCCTCCATGAGCCGGCATACCTGGAAGAAGCCTTACGCTGGGCGGACTTTGTCTGTAACAGCAGCTCGGTGCTGGTGCCTACGGTAACCGGGACCGGCAGGGAAGCCCTGGCCCTTCGCACTTTTGCCGACTGGTCGAGCTGTATCAACATGGCCGATATCGGCAGTGTCCTGCTGGCTGTGGGCGTGCTCACTCCCTGGGGCAATGATCAAAGAAGGTCTCGTTACCTGGAGGTAATGGAGAAATACTCGCTATACGTTATCGAGGGCTGCCTGGAAGACCCGCTCACTCTGGGCCGCGGACACCGGGCTCAGGGCTGGCGCATAGACAGCGGGCCGGACAAGGGAGGTATCATAAACGGCTACTGGTGGATGGACAGGAACGAGGAACCCTGGGATGTGTCCACCACCAATGCGGGCATGCAGTTCTACTCCGTGCTCTCCAGCCTTACCGGCAACCGGGAGTACCGCCGTTATGCCCGGGAGGCCCTGGACTGGTACCTGCGGCGTGAAATAGACACCGGCAATGTTTTCGAGGACTTCCATGATGTGGTCTACGGCGGAGAGGCCCTGATCACCGCTTTCGAGCATGTGGCAAGCGAACAACAAAGAACCCAAGTCGACCGCGCCCTGGGAAAGCTCTGCACCTGGATAGTGGAAAACCAGAACCCGGACGGTACCTGGAACCAACAAGAGACCCCGCGGAACAACCGCACCAACCTGGTCTGGACTCTGCTCAACTGGTACGCTATCGAACACCCGGAGAACAAAGCGGTGCGGCAGGCCCTGCAGCGTACCGTGGCTTTCCACCTCGACCGTGCGAACTCGCGGGCCGCAGGGGTGTGCGAGGTTCTGCGCAAGAGCTGTTTTACCGGGGTCTCGGTGGCGGAGCTGATCCGGCCGGGAAGCACTGTC
>CAZSTM010000137.1:6452-8923 GCA_964609635.1 uncultured Gemmatimonadales bacterium | reverse complement strand
GGCGGAAAAGCTCTCCGACCGTGCGGTCGTTTTCGTTCAGGGCGTCGAGCAGGCGCTGATTGTTTGACAGGGCGAGTTTAATTTCCTCGTAATCCGTGGAATCGAGTACCAGGACTCCCTCCAGGTTCGCTGTCAGCGGGGCCCCGGGCTCGCCGCTGGAGATGCCGAGATCTATCAGGCTGGTAATATCGCCGGCAAGGTCCGTCACCGGAGTGATGACCTCTCTCTGCATTCTGTCGAGCAGTCGCTGGATACTGGAGTCTCGGCGTATCGCTTCTGTCTTGTTCAAAGATTCGAACTTTTCTATGCGCGCCAGCAGCTCTTCGAAAGTCAAGGTGCTGCGTTCTTCATTGGTCAGCGGATCGAGGTATTTTCGTTCAGTACCGGCGACCCGCTCGGGGCTGAGCATTTTAACTACCTTGTTGTATTCGGTGACCCATTGCGCCAGGGCATCGACCGCCTTATCGGTATCTCCGGAGACAGTGAGAGTGACCGGATTTTCCGAGACTCCCAGCAGATTATAGGTCAGGCCGGGAGTGATATCATCGATGGAGTTGGTGTTGCGCGTGTACCGGATACCGTCAACCTCGATATCCGCTTCCAGGCGCTCGCTGCCCACATCGTTCTTTACCCGGGCGGATTCGGCGGCCTTGATACTTCCGTCGGAATTGGCTCCGCCGGTAATGCGCAGGGCCGCAGCCAGGTTGCTGGTGTCATAACTC
Source organism: uncultured Gemmatimonadales bacterium (assembly GCA_964609635.1). Lineage (GTDB taxonomy): Bacteria > Gemmatimonadota > Glassbacteria > GWA2-58-10 > GWA2-58-10 > JAFGTO01. The sequence goes on along the minus strand of CAZSTM010000137.1, from coordinate 8,201 downwards.
GAGCCGACCTGGATGAAATCGGCGGTGGTGTTCTCATCTACGTTCTGGATCAGGTTTATCCGGTTGGATTCGGCATCGAGCGAGGCGGTAATCCCGGCGGCCGAGGAGTTGATCTTATCGATTACATCGGTGAGGCTGTCGTCGGCGGCATCCACCTCGATAGTGATCCCGTTGATCGTGAAAGTGCCGGAGGTGGGCCGAATGGCAAAACCCGCCTCGTTCAGCTCGGCGTCCGGATCAATCCGGCCCGCGTCCCGGCCCGCCGAGTTCAGGGTTTCCGCTGCAATGTTGGTCAATCCCAGGATTTTGAGCACGTTGCTTTCCCCGGGCTGGTCGGTATAGGTGCCGAAACTCACCGTGCCGGATATGCCGTAATCGGAGGCACTGGCGATGAAGCGGTCGCTGGCCGCCTCGTAGTGGACCACGGTCCCCTCGCCGGCACTGTTAATCCGGGCGATTATCTCTGCCAGGCTGATCCCCTCGTCTATTTCGTCCTGGGTGAGGGTGAGTATGGTGTCACCGACCTTGAACTGTCCCGCGGTGATCTCGCCTGTGCTGTCCAGGGCGAATGCGCCGGCCGAGTTAAGCTCGGCCACTGATTTGGTGAGCCCGATTACTCCGCTGCCGTCGGCGTCCATGCCCAGCCCGGTAGCGTAAGAGGAATCGGTCACACCCCGAACTCCGAAAAGCTGTAAGCGCTCGCTGTTTTCTATGGCCAGTCGCTCACTGTTGTTGATCTGCAAGCGGGCCGAACCCGGGGTGAACACCTCTCCGAGCGCGGCCCCGATAATGGTTACCCCGTCGATCAGGTCGCTCACCCCGACCGTGCGGTAGTTTTCCTTGGTGCCGCTTACCACCCGCCGGGACTCAGGGGAGAGGCTGCCGCGGCGGTAGAAGCTCTGCACCAGGGTCACCTCGCTGGAGTCGGTGCTGGCGTTGCTGCTGGTAACCGTATCGCCCGTCCCCAGGATTTGCTGGTTGATACCGTTAGTAGAGCCGAGCTGTTGTACGGTAATATCCCGTCCGCCCTCATTGGCAATGATCCGCAGGAAGACCGCTCCGCCGGGGCCATCCACCAGTTGGGCGGTCACGTCCGGTACCGAGAGGTTGACGGCTTCGATGAGATCGGCCACTGTATCGGTGGATTGGAGCAGCGATCCGTCCTCATGCTTCACCGCTACCCCGGCTGTTGGGCCTGCGGCGTCCGGGTCGATTTCGAAGCCGTCGAACTCGGTTACGCCGAGATCGGCAAGGGTTAGTTCCAGAACCTCGCCGCCCAGCGCGGCCAGGTCCACACTGCCGGTGACACTGCCTGCCAGACCGTCTGTGGAAACCATGTTTACCGTACCGGTGGTTACATCTTCTGGGTTGCGCGCAGCTTTGGCCCTGGCCGAGCCGAGACCGCCGCCGCCGAGGCTCGAGGCCGTGGCAGCGTTGTCGATCCCGAAAACCGCTTCGGCCACCGCACCGGAGAGGCTTACATCCAGGCCCACGTATTCGCTGCTCAGTTGGAGGACCGTGCCGCCCGCCGCCTCATCGTAAATTAGCTGGGCCTTGACCGAGTCGACCTGGCTGTTGATCCCGGTAATCAGCTCGGCCACCGTGGTCCGCGGCCAGGGCCACTGTCCGAGCCGCTCCAGACTGTCGTCGTCGATGTCGACGAAGCGCACGGGAGCCGGCCGGTACAGCCGTGGGTGTTGGCGCTGGTAGGCGTCGAAGACGGCGTGGCGGAGAGTGACCAGGAAGGGG
>CAZSTM010000137.1:0-6442 GCA_964609635.1 uncultured Gemmatimonadales bacterium | reverse complement strand
CAGCTCGGCCACCGTGGTCGAGGCATCCAGCCCCTTAACCAGCACCGGGGAACGCGAGCTGTCGGCGTCCGGGTCGATCCGCAAGGTGAAATCACCGGCTAAACCCAGCGAGCCCAGGGTGTCGGATTCGCTGAGGACCACCCCCCCTATCAGCCTGCCGGCGCCCGGGGCGTTGATCCGGCTGGTCGAACCGACCTGGTTGATTCCTATGGTATTCGAGCCCAGCAGATTGGCTCGGCTCAAATAACGGTGGCTGGTGACCGTGGCTTCCTGGGCCAGTGCGTTTACCTTGACCCGGTGGTTGGTCTTGGCCGCGGAGAAAGCCGCAGTGGCTTGAACTTTACTGTCATCGCTGGAGGATACCGAGCGGCTGGAAAAAGTGGACTCGAGCCTCAGGTTCAGGGTCTCGTTCTGCAGGTTCAACAACTGGGTGTTGACCTCACGGAAGGCTTCCCGTTTGAGCTCGAGCAGTACGGTCTGGTTTTCGAGCCTTTCGATCGGCTGGCGCTGGAGATCCATCATCTGCGTGATAATGGAATCCGAGTCTATTCCGGTGGCCAGGCCGGTAAAGGATATCGGTGCTGTCATCTGGGGGTTCCCCTCAAATCAGTCTCTAAACCGCGAGAGCCTAACTATCATCCGGGCGCAGGCAGTCCGCCGATGATTTTGCCTTGCCTGGATGGTATCTCGCGCGCGGTAAGGGTAAAAAGGCAAAAGTTATGCCAGTGATCGCCCATATTTGCTCTAACCGGCGGTTTATCCAGTTACTAAAGTACCGGTAATACCTTATGGTAAACCGGAAAGACCGGCTCTTTTCCGCAGGTTGCCTGTCATGGGAAGATTTTTCCGGTCATTCAATGGCTTTTTTGTTTGAAGTCGGCAACTTTAGCCCGTTAGTGCTGGATATATTAATCCTTTATCTTAATCGGCTCTTAAAGAGTGTACCTTAAACTGAAAAAGAGAAATCAATCGGGCAGGATAAGATTTTCTCGGGGGAATTGAAAAACAGGAGGCAGGAGTCAGGAGACAGGAGTCAGAAGGGACCTAGCGTGCCGTGCCTTTTGTACTGGGGCCATACACACCCCGCCCGCTTGTAACATCCCCCGCCTGCTAAAGCAGGCACCCCCTTTATTAAGGGGGAGGGGCACCCCTCTCAAGAGGGGATTAAAGGCACAAAGGCGAAAGATAGAACCATAGATTAAGGGGGATCTTACCGGTTTCAATGCTCCAGGTTTGACTGGAAAATCAGTAGCGAACGGGGTGTAAAAAGCCCCTGGAGCCGGTTTCGGCTCCAGGGGCTGCCTCCCTAAGGCGATGCCGGGACTGTGAGGGACTCAGAAGGCCACCGGTTCATCCTTGTAGGGGCCGTGTTCGTCCTCGGTCATGCGGTAGATATCTTTCATCAGTTGCACGTGCACCGGGGTCTGCTCGATCTTGCGGCGGCCGAACATTCTTTTCTGGGTCTTGATCGCGGCATCGATATTGTACTTGGTAACCGCGCCCAGGGACTGGCCCCAGTTGGTGAACGAGGGCACGTTGCTGGTAGCAAAACCGTAGACCAGGCTCGAAAAACCGATGGTCTTGCCGGTAAAGATCGAGGTGTTGATAGCGGTTTTGGAGTAATCGCCGATGATACAGCCCAGAAACTGCATTCCGCTGCTTTCCTTGACTCCGCGGTGAACCACGTTCACCATGCCGTAGGTGTTTTTCAGGTCGGAATTGGAGGTTCCGGCACCGATGTTGATCCAGCCGCCCAGGTAGGCGTGGCCCAGGAACCCATGGTGCTGCTTGTTCGAGTATGACTCCACCACGGAGGCTTCCACCTCTCCGCCGATTTTCACCGTATCGCGGATCGTGCATTCTTCCTTGATCGCGCAGTACTCGTTGACCCGCACGTTTTTGCCGATGTAAATGGGGCCGCGCAGCAGGGCGAAGTCGCTGACAAAGGTGTTGTCATCGATGATGACAGGCCCGTCGTGCGTGTCGAAACAGATCCGGTCGGACAACTCCACATCCCGGCCCACATACACTCCCTTGTGCATGCGATGGTAGCGGTCCGCCATGCGTTCGAGGTTGTCCCCGATGATTTCCATGTTGTATTTTACCACCTCGAAGGTCCGGTTTACCAGCAGGAGCGGTTGTTCCACCAGCGGCGGATTGTCCTCGAGCAGGAAAGAGGTGATATTTTCGGGATTCAGCTCCTCCAGGCGGATATTGGTTTCCGGAAAGTAGGAGACAACCACCCTTTCCCCCTGCAGCACGCAGAAACGCTCGTTGTTTTCGCAGGTTTTCAGTATCTGTTCCAGGTCCGCCAGCCTGGGAGCCATGCTGGCATTGACAAACAGGACCTGCTTGTCTTGCACCGGTTCGTTTTTCGATTCCAGTTCTACCAGAGGAGCCAGGTAGTCGCGCACGATAAGGCCGGGAGTGAAACCCCGGTCTCGGAACATTTTCTCCAGGTCGAGTCCGCCCATGCTAACTTTATATGCGGGACGGGCCAGGGTTATCGGCCGCATTTCGGCCACCAAGTGGTCCTCGAAAAGAATAACTTGCATCAGGATTCCTCCTAAAAAAACAGTTCTTTTGTTAAATCGCTCTCAAGTGGCAAAAATATGCGGACCGTAAGAATAAAATTTTTCCGACGATTTGGCAAGTAAGTTGTGGTTTTCGATGGTAAATCGGCCTTTACTGATGGAAATCCGGTGCTCTCAGGGTATCCGAAGGGGCCGTGCAACGGTTTTCAGCCGCCATGGCCGTCAATGCCGGCCCGACCGAGTCCTAAAGAAGTTGACTTTCCCACACCGGCTTGATTATCTTGGCACCTGACGATAAAATAATCCGTAGTTTTTCGAATAATCCGGTAAAGCAAATCAAGGAGTAAAGCCAAGATGCCTGTTGTCACCTGCCTGGACCTGGAGGGGGTGCTCACCCCCGAGAACTGGATCAACGTGGCCGAGCGCACCGGAATCGAAAAGCTGCGCCTGACCACCCGGGATATCAGCGACTACGACGAGCTGATGAAGATGCGCCTGAAAATCCTCGAAGAGCACGACCTCAAGCTCCCCGACCTCCAGGAGGTGATCCGCACCCTCGACCCCCTGGAAGGAGCGGTCGAGTTCCTGGACCGGCTGCGTGCGAGCTGCCCGGTGATAATCCTCTCCGACACTTTCTATGAGTTCGCCGATCCGCTGATGGAAAAGCTCGGACGGCCCACCCTGTTCTGCAACAGCCTGGTGGTCGATGACAGCGGCCGGATAGTGGACTACCGCCTGCGCCAGAAAGACGGTAAGCGCAAGTCGGTGCAGGCCATGCACGATCTTCAGTTCAAGGTGATCGCCGTGGGAGATTCCTACAACGACACCACCATGCTGGCCGAGGCGGATGCCGGCATACTCTTTCGCCCCCCGGACAACGTGGTTGCCGAATTCCCGCAGTTCCCGGTCACCCGAGACTACCAGGCCCTCCAGAGCGAGATCGACAGGCAAATGGCCCGGTTATCGTAAGCGACCTGCCGGGGAAGGGTCGATGGCCCGGTGTCCTGAAACAAACGGTTATCAGGTTCCGAAGCTGTAGAGACACTGAGAGAGCAGGGCTCGTGAGCGAACGCGAACGAGAGGTGTGGATGAGGGCTCGTGAGCGAACTCGTCACCAGAGGGGATGTGACCGTGTCCCTTCAGTTTTTTCACTTTTTGTGTTTTTACTGCCGACAACTGACTATGGTATTCAATTATTTTTATCTAACCTGAATCGCTTCGAGGGAAAAATGAAGAACGAAACAGAAAAAAAGGTTTTGACCAGGAGGGATTTTCTTAAAACCGGTTCCTCGGCGGCGGTGGGCGCCGCCTCTCTGGCGGCTCTGGCCGCCCCGGCGGTGCTGAGCGGGCAGAACCTCAACAGCAAGATCAGCCTGGGCATGATCGGCACCGGCAGCCGCGGCGGCTCGATCCTGCGCTCCATCGACAAGCACGAGCGCTCGATAGTCACCGACCTGTGCGATATTTATCCGCCGAACCTCGAAGAGAGTGTCGGCTATGTCACCCGCAATCCCAAGGTGCGCACCACCAAGAACTGGGAGGAGGTTGTCGGGCGCAAGGATCTGGACGCGGTCATTGTCTCCACTCCGCTGTACCTGCACGTGCCGATGAGTATCGCCTCCCTGGAAGCGGGCAAGCACGTGTTCAGCGAAAAGAGCATGGGGCTTAACATGAAGCAGGTCAACCAGATGACCGCAGCCGCCGGGAAACATTCCGACAAGGTTTACCTGGTGGGCTACCAGAGCCACCTCAACGAGTGCCTGGCGGAAGCCAGGCGGCTCTACGAGGCCGGCTCGATCGGCAAGGTCACCCAGTTCTCGGTGCATTTCGACCGCAACCAGACCTGGAAAAAAGAGGGCGTGCCTCCCGAGTGGGAGCGCGTGCTCAACTGGAGGCTCTACAAGGAGTACTGCGGGGGCGTGCTCACCGAGGTGGTGACCCACGAGATCGACCAGATTCTCTATATCCTCGGCACCATGCCGGTCAGCGCCGGTTTCTACGGCAAGATCATGGTTTACCGGGACGGGCGCGAGCACCACGACAGCGTGATGGGCGCCTGGGAGATGGAGGACGGGGTTATCGGGGTGGGGACCGGGCATTTCTCCAACTCTTTCCGCGGCATCGGCTGGGTGCTCCAGGGAACCCACGGCACCATCGAGAGCGACGGCGCCGGTATCAGGGTCTACTGGGAAAAAGAGGCCCGTCACCTGGACAGCTTCGGGGTCCAGCACAAGTTCACCGCCGTCAAGCTGGGCCAGTCGCTGGAGGATGTCTCCAGCAGCAGGATGACCAAGCCCAAGGAGTTCAAAAAGGAAGTGGACGGCAGTTACGAGCTGGCCACCGGCCGCGAGTTCGAGCACTTTTACGATTGTATCCTGGACGGCGCGGAGCCCGCCATGGGCGCCGAGACCGCACGCAAGCCCTCGGTGGCCGCGTTCATGGCCTATGAGTCCTCTATGATGGGCGGCCGCAGGGTGACCCGCCAGGACATCGAGGCCATGGGGTAGGGTTACGGTATTTTTCACAGGGCAGGAAAAAGAGAAGGCCCGGTCGAGAGATCGGGCTTTTTTATTAGTTGTTCAAGCAACCCTTCCATTCAAGATTTTTTCCGTACTTTTTGCCGTCAAAAAGTACCAAAAACCGCGAACTTGAAGTTCGACACACATCGCGGATAGCCCTTGTCGGAAAACCCGACCTGTGGAGTTTCGCGGTCAAGATATTGCTATTGTTAAAAAAAACACGGCCACAGGCCGCGAAGGATGGGAAGGGGCTATCCGTGAAATCTTATCTTTTATCCGTATAATCCGTGATTTCTCAACCGGGGAAGGACAGAGTTAATTTACCGGCGCAGGCGGAATTTTTTTTGAATAATCCCGGCTAAGACTGCTTAAAAAGTCCCGGCGGTCAGGAGCGAAATAGCCTGCTACCTGATAGTCAACTTTTTTTTATTTTTCCGGCAAGTTTATTTGACAAATATTTCAGAATGCACTACATTTAAAACAATAGAAGGAAAAAATCTAAAAAAATTTAATTGCTTTATTTTCAAGGGATTACACAAACGGAAACTCCGGCAAAAAAAATCTGGCTCGATATCGGGCTGAATGTTCTAGGAGGAATATTAGCTTACCCTGTTGCTAATGGCCTGGTTTTTGTGATTGGTTATTTTCATACTGTGCCAACCGGGATAGCAACTGTCGTTTTTATGACCACCTACTCAGGTTTAGTCTTAGTTTGTGTCTATAGAATCTGGGACGATGTGAAAATATTGGCGGATAATGCACAAATAATAATAATTGTCGGTGAAAAAAAATCCATATCCACCGAAACATATCTTCAGTTGATCCACCATAGACTATTCGATGAAGGAACCTATAAGTCATTTCAAAAACTGTTGTGTGGCTTCCCTCCGGAATACACTGTTTTTAAATTCAACAGGTTCTTTTTTCTGAATGGCATATCAAGTCTCCCTAGTCCGGAGCTCCAAGATCTGGTAATTAATCAAAAGGCATTCTCGCAACTTATAACCCGTTTAAAAGCGGATGATTACATAAGAACCGACCATTTTTCCTTTTCAATACAACTGGGTAAATGGGAATTAAAAAGAAAAAAGGTGATGGAAAACAAGGCCGAATTTCAAGAATGGCAGGAAATTGCTAATCGTTTAATAGAGCTTAACAAAGTTTAAGCCGGTTGTTTGAATCCACGCGAATATTTTATTTCCAAGCACACCGATCAAGCACTCCCTTCCTCTTTCATAGTCCTCTCAACTTTCTGCTCAGCGAACTGAGGCGCATCCGTTCATTGCTTGCGTGTTTTTCTTATTAAAACCGGCTTCGCAGGTTTATCGATTAAACAGAACGTTTTTCAGCCCACCGCCTCCCTGATCCTTTTGAGCGCTTCATCAGACA
>CAZSTM010000136.1:0-8951 GCA_964609635.1 uncultured Gemmatimonadales bacterium | reverse complement strand
ATTTAGAACATCCTGATTTGATAGTCGAAAAACAGACCTATATTTCTGGTGTATTCATCGCTTTAAGTTTTTGTGTTTTTCTTCGGCCGTCCAGAGTAAATTAATCCTAGCGCCGTTATCAGAAAAATAATTCCTCGCCGGATTAATCTTGAGTTCAGATTTTGTCCTCTGCTGAACAAACCACATTAATTATCCCAAGGGGTGGAGAATGAACCGACACAGGCCGTTATCGTCAATCAGCAACACTCTGACGGCGGCAGCTTTTATGCTCTTTACGGCTGTTTCGCTGCTCGCCGCAGTAGAGATTCCGTTGACCGTGGAAGAAGCCGACGGCTATACCAGACGACAGGAAGCAGTATCCACCGGTATACCGTTACTGAGATCCGCCGTTACCGACCTTTCTTCTCTTTGCGTTACCGGGCCCGACGGTGCTGCCGTACCCTGCCAGTTCGAATCCCTGGCTACCTGGCCCGATGGTTCGGTCAAGTGGCTGCTGGTTGACTTCTTTGCGGACTGCCCGGCCGGGGGCGAGTCGCGGTATTTGCTGACCGACAGGAAAAAACCTGCCGGCGGCGCTGCTTCACTGAAACTGGAAGAAAGCCGGGCCGGCGTTACCATAGAGACAGGTGTAATGCGCTGCACCCTCGACCGGGAAAGTTTCGACCTTTTCGGCTCGGTCCGGCTCGACCACGACGGCGACGGCCGGTTCAGCGAGACTGAAAGAGTTACCAGGCCGGGGGGCGAACCCGGAATAAAGCTGACCGATGAGGCCGGCGGCTCGATTACCGCCCGATCGGGGAAAATAGAAAAATTCGAAATAGAAGCAGCCGGCCCGGTACGGGCCACGGTGGCTGTGGAAGGATCGCTGGCGGACCCGGACGGCGAGCCGCTTGTCGATTATACCGCGCGGCTTCATTTTTACGCCGGGACCGGTTTCGTGCGAGTATTTTTCACTCTTGAAAACCACAACCCCACCAGGCCGCTGCCCGGGGCCCACTGGGTGCTCGGCCGCCCGGGCAACATTCTGTTCGAGGATATGTCGCTTTCTACAGCCTTGGATTTTCACGGGCCCATCCAGTTATCGGTCGGCGACGGCCCGCGGGATATCCTGGACAGAGTGGTGTTGACCGAAAAAGGCGGGATTTACCAGGAGTCTTCCGGCGGCGAGAACTGGTTTCATCGTAACCATATGGACCGTAACGGAAGAATCCCGCTGAGTTTCCGGGGCGCCAAAACCTTTCTTGACGGGGTCGAGCCCTACGGCATCGACCGGCCGGATGCCTGGCTTCATGTTTCAGACAGGCAATTCGGGGTTGCCGTGGCCGTGCGCCATTTCTGGCAGAATTTCCCCAAGGCTCTTACCGCCACCGGGGACGGCACAATCCGCGTAGCGCTGTGGCCGGAGGAGTTTCCCGCTCTACACGAGCTGCAGGGCGGAGAGATTAAAACTCACGAGGCCGCCTTCTTTTTCCATACCGGTTCCCAGGGCAGCGACAGGAACGAAAACAGAATCGCCACCGTCATGGGCTCCTTCCATAGACCTCTGGTTGTAAGGGCCCCGGCAAAGACCTATCTGGCCAGCGGCTTTTTCGACGATGCCCCACTGTACGACCCCAAAGGGTTCCGGGCGTACGAAAACTACCAACAGGCGGCCATAACCTCCAAGCCGGTAAACCTCATAACCGATATCGAGACTATCGATGAATACGGCTGGCGGAATTTCGGCGATACCTGGGCCAAGAATGAAACAGATAAAACAGGCGGGCCTCACACCCGGCGGCAGGTGGTCAGTCATTTCAATCTGGAATATGATTTCGGCTACGGCATGCTGTTCCAGAGCCTGCGCACGCTCGGTTCCGCGCGGGAGCTTAGTCGGCGCTGGTGGAACCTGGCGGAAGCCGCCCTGCGCCATGAAAGCGATATCGACGTCTATCACTGCACCACGGACCCCAGAGCGAGGGGCGCCTACAACGGCGGTAAATTCACTCATACCCAGCACGGAGTAGAAGCAGGCCTTGCCACCCATCGGGGCGGTCCCCGCCTGCATTGGTTCGGTACCCTTCGCTGGCCCTGGGGCCAGGGCGGGTCGCCTGAATCGGGGCATTTCAACACGCGAGGCCAGATGTGTTATTACTACCTGACAGGCGACCGGAGAATGCTGGCCTCGGCGCTCGAACAGACCGACCTGGTTTACCGGAAAGTTACCGAAGGTATCCATCCCCAGATCGATAACCTCAGCCGTGAAGCAGGCAACAACCTGCAGGTCCTTACCGATGCATACCTTCTCACCTGGGATGACAAGTACCGTCAGGCCGCAGAAAAAATCCTGCAGAGCACCGCCCCGGATAAACAATGGTACATGAGCCCGGAGGGCAGGAAGTCAAGGGCCGATGAGCAAGTAGCCGGGTTCTGGACCTCGGCGATATGCATAAACGCGGCCGCACGCTGGACGGAAGTGATGGAGGAAAAAACCGGAAAGCCTTATGAGCCGGGCCGCAGTTTCGTGGTCGCCTACGCCGACTTTGCCGGTCGTTATCTGGCAGGCGGTCCCGAGAATGGATTTTACATGTCCTGGAGTCCTGCCGGCGGCGGCCGGGGCAACCACGGACCATGGACTTACCGTCTGGCCGATGTCCTTATGTTCGGACACAAATTTTCCGACGATCCGGCCATGCGAAAACGCTGCCTGAAAGCGGCCGCCGATGCCTTTGCATTCATGGCCAAAAGAGCGGAAAGCAGCACTTCTTTATATCGAAACGGTAAGGAAACCACGATGATCATCGGTGGTGGACACCAGTATGTTTACCTTAAACAAAACGGAAAATGGTAAATTCTCGCCGAAAAGAAGATAGAAATGCTGTCGCGGCGTGTGGCCGCACTCGGAAAATTTAATGCTATCCCGGGTTGATGAAATAATGAAGCAGGTTCGTTATTGGACTGTGCTCGACCTTAAAACTCGTCAGGAGCGAGGAAATATGAATACTGCAGATACTCGACGTGATTTTCTCAAGAAACTGAGCCTGGGGGCCGCAACCACGGCCCTTTCTGCAAGCAGTTGTGAGTCGGGCAATGCCAAAGGGAATAAAGCTCAGCTTATCGAGGTAAATCCTGAGCCGAGGTTTGACTTGTCGCCATACCTGTACATGCAGTTCATGGAGCCTCTTGGAACAACCGACGGCTCGGTGGCGGCAGCCTGGGATTTCCTGCACGACTGCTGGCGGGAGGATGTCATCGAGGCAACCAAAAAGCTCTCACCTACCCTTTTGAGATGGGGCGGGATTTTCTGTTCTTATTATCTGTGGAAAGAGGCGGTAGGACCGCGGCACTTGCGCAAGCCCATGATAAATATCCTTTGGGGCGGAATCGAGAGCAACCAGGTAGGAACCCACGAGTTTGTCGATTTTTGCCGGCAGGTGGGTGCCGGGCCTTTAATCTGTGTCAATTTCGAATCCGAGGGCAAGAAGCAGTGGGCGGTCTCGCCCAAGGGTGATATCCGCTCTGCAGGGCCTCAGGAGGCCCGCGAATGGGTCGATTACTGCAACAACCCCTCAAATCCCGACCGCCTGAAACACGGTGTGAAAGAGCCTTATAATGTCCGGCTCTGGCAGCTCGGCAATGAAACATCTTATGGAAAGGATGGGTTTGACTGCGAAACTGCGGCCACCAAGACCGTGGAATTTGCCCGGGCGATGAGAAAAGCAGACCCTTCGATTCAGCTGATCGGCTGGGGCGACAGCGGCTGGGCGGAGAAAATGATTGAAATCGCAGGTGGAGAAATTCAGTATATCGCCTTTCATGACATGTTCAACCCTTACAGAGATATCAAGGACTCGCCGCTGAGGGGAATTGAATACAGGAAAGACCCGGCAAGGACCTGGGAATATCTGATGAACGCCTACAAAGTTCACCAGACCAAGATAGACAAGATGCGGGAACAGGTTTCAGGCACCAGCATTCCTCTGGCGCTCACCGAATGCCATTTTTCCCTACCGGGCCGCAACCGGTGCGAGGTACTCTCGACCTGGGCGGCAGGAGTTTCCTATGCCAGGCTGATGAACGTGCACGAGCGCAACGGCGATATTTTAAAAATCGCCACGCTTGCCGATTTTTGCGGCACCCGCTGGCAGGTCAATGCCATAATGATCCCGGTTCCCGGGGGGCGGTCCTTTATGATGCCGGTGGCAAGGATTATGTGCCTGTATCGCCACCACACGGGAGAAAAAGGCCTGACGGTTTCTTCATCGCCCCCTGAGCTGGATGTAACCGCCAGCCGGACGGGAAACCGGGTCTTTTTACATGTAATCAACACCGATAGAACTGCTTCAGTAAAGACTCAACTCGCGGTTGAGAAAATGAAAATCATCTCCGGCCAAGTATTCGAGCTGGCCGCCGACCCGATGTTTGAAATCATGGCTTTAACCTGGGAAGAACTGACAGAGAAAGAAAAAGCCATTCCGCTGGACGGTGCCTGGAGCTTTCCTCCGGCCTCTGTTTCAGCAATAGAACTGGAGGTTCAGCAAACCTGAAAAGCGAGGCAATCATGTCTTCCAATGATAAATCGCGCCGCTATTTCCTCAAAACCATCGGTCCGGGTGCATCCCGCGACCCTTGGTAATACACTATGGAGAGCTTGATACCCCCGGCCCGAAAAACTCATCCGCTTCATACAATGAGACCGTGCTTCCAGCGCTCAAGGAATTGCAGGCGATATACCGGGCTTTTGACTCAGCAGAAAAAATCAAGTTGGTGGTTACCCCGGGCAAGGGACATGAAATGGATCTCAGCGAGCTAAAATCGTTTTTCTCTACTTGACCTGCTCCCCGAAAACGATCCCGGAAATCACGAGATAATCCAAAAACCTCCGGGTCTCGATTAATTTCCTCCTGCCGTCGAACCAGGATTCAATTCACTCCGGCTTGACATAGAAAAATATCTCGGAGCTGTTCAAGGCGGTGAATATCCCCAGACCGTTTTCAACATTGGTTAACGGTTCATTAAGATCCCGGGTGTCCTGGTTTCTTGTCAGATACATATCTGCATATTCCTGATTGAGCCGGTATACGGTCACCAGATACCTTCCGTAGTGGGTTATATTGATCCACCCGATGGGGAAACGATCGCCCGCCACGGGACTTGAGACAAATATAGCGGGACTGCCAAAAGGATAATCCGGATCGATAGGACTACTGTATGTATCTTTACTCTCCAGAATTACATAGTACATCGAGCTGCCGTCATCTTGCCAGCTAACTGTCACGGCAATGTTAGGATCGTCGATAAAAGGGCCCCCGGAGCTGAATTCTCCGGTTCCGGGATAGGATGACTCAGAAACGGATAATGAATCCGGAAAGACGCCGATATCGGCGGGCGGCGGTGGAACCACCGTTTCAGCGGTTGCCACTTTATCGTAGTGCAGGACTTCCAATATGAAAAAGTCGCCCTCTTCCACGGTCAGCTCATCTCCGGGGCATTCACCTCCCGGGCAATCACCCGGTGAAATAATCCGATTAGAAAAGGAATAGTACCCGTCACTAAACCGATAGGGTGGCCGGAGCTGGTAACAGTCGCCGTTTTTAATCAGTCGCACCACGGCGTCATTAATCGGGGGAGCGTCCGTATCCAGGCTACCCAATCCCAAAGTAGAGGTCAACCGGATGTCTCTGACCGGCTTACCGGCATAAAGATAGCCCTGGACTACCACCTGGTTGCTCTCCGGTACGAAACTACTCTTTCCGGAACACCCCATTATCCCTATAAGGCAGGGTAACACTGTCAGGTAGTATAAACGTTTCATGAGTTCCTCTTCACCTTGAATAAATCTGGAAATAAACAGTTGGTGTAAAACCGAGCATTTTGACGTCGGTAACCGCAACCGGCACGGTGTTCAGGTTAAACTGACGGTACCAGATATTGTCGTGATTATACACGTTGAAAACCGAAAAGCCCAGAACGTATCTGACGCTCCGGGTCTCGAAATTACGTGAGATGCTTAAATCCAGACGATGATAAGGGGGCAGACGATAGCTGTTTTTATCGCTGATGTGGATATAGCCTTGCCTGGTGCCGTCCTTGAAGTCGAGGTAATACTGACTTTCCGGCACAGTGTAGGCTTTTCCGGTAGCATAGACGGCAGTGCCCGAAATATCCCAATTCTTTATCGACAGTTTACCCACGACGCTCACCTCATGAGTTCTGTCATGAGAAGCCGGGTAAGGCCTGCCATTGTTAAATTCAGGAATTTCATAGTCCACTTTGCCGTAACTGTACCCGATCCATCCGGTCAGCCTGCCTTTTTTTTTCTGGGCCAGAACATCGACGCCCCTGACAAATCCGCCTCCCTGAAAAAACCCCATTGCCCGCACCAGATCGACACTTTGCCGTCTGCCGATCATGGTCCAACTGTAACCGAGTCGCCGGGAATATTCCACTACTTCCTTCAGGTTCTTGTAATAACCTTCCGCATCCAATAAATAATCCTCGTTTTCATAGGCGGCACCGAATATCCAGTGCTCGGCGAAACCCGGTTTGAGACTCTCATCGGCCAGGATCCAGAAGTCTCTGCTGCCCTCCAGGATATCCTCATTGGTTATCCGATTTACAAACTGCCGATAACGTCCCCAGGCCCCTTTCAGTCTATGATTTTCCGTAAATGAATAGACAAACGAGGCCCGGGGCTCGAGATAGACCGAACGGTAATTTACAAACTGAAAGGAGCCTGGGCCGGTCTTGTCGTAATGGGTTCCCCGCAAGCCCGCGGTTATATCAAAATTCCGGGACAATTTCCACAAGTCCTGGAGATAAAAGGAACTCTGCAAGGCTTTGGTTTCCCGCCCCATCAATCGGGTAGTGTCATTCAGGGTAGAGAAATAGTGGGCATCGAGATTCGAAAGCCCAAATCCAAACTTCAAGTCATGGGAATTTGTCAGGTGCCATTCGTTGTCGAGGCGCACGGTCAGCTCTCTTAGTTCATTGTCTTCTTTAGAGGCACTGGCGGTTCCGCGAAAATATTTCAGGCTGTCAACCCCGGAACTCGAATGAAAAGCTCGGTTCAGGTCATACCTGCTGAAATAGTTGGAATGGGAGACCAGCAAATGGGAATAAAG
This sequence comes from uncultured Gemmatimonadales bacterium, assembly GCA_964609635.1. GTDB lineage: Bacteria > Gemmatimonadota > Glassbacteria > GWA2-58-10 > GWA2-58-10 > JAFGTO01. Next base: position 1,848 of record CAZSTM010000136.1, on the reverse strand, counting down.
GCGGTCGTGCAATTTGCGGGACCATTTTCCGCTTATGCCGAAATTACCCCACCTGGTTGACTGTCCTGTCTGCAGCGAGGCGTTCGGGTCCTCGAACAGAGACTCTTCTTCCCTGTATTCGAACCTGCTGCCGCTCAGGTCCTGGAATTGGCTCAGGTTGTCCCGCCCATTGTAAATACTCAGCGAGATAATGTCTTCGGGGGTCGGGGTTAAGGTTATCTTACCGTTAATATCGTAGAAATAGAAGTCGGGACTTTCCGCGCCCATGGAAATATTGGGAGCTCCCCCCCACCCCGAACCGCTTCCGGTCTGGCCGGTTCCGCCTGTGCTTCTGTATTCATCATCGCCGGAGAGGAAATCGAAGAGTTTATCGTATAAGGAACTCTTTACTACATCGGTGTATGAGCGCCGGGCGGAAAGTAAAAAGGTGGCTTTATCGGAAAGCGGGATTTCAACGACGCCGTGGCCGCTCAGAAGGTTCAGTCCCAATCCGTAGCGCAGGTTATTAACATCCCCGGTTTTACCGGTCAGGTTGACCACACTGGAGGTTCTGCCTCCGAATTCCGCCGGAAACCCACCCTTGTAAACGCGGATATCTTTTATCGCATCCGCGTTGAAAGCGCTGAAAAAGCCGAAAAAATGATCCACGTGATAGATGGTCATGCCGTCGAGCAATACCAGGTTCTGGTCCGGCGTTCCCCCGCGGACATACAACCCCGAAGAACCGTCAGACACGCTGCTTATCCCCGGTAACAATTGAAGGGAACGGAAAATATCCACCTCACCTATATTCGGCAAAACGGCAAGTTCCGGAGGAGAGAGCGCCACCTCGCTTACCCTGCCGGTAGCGTCCAGCATTTGTACTTCCGCTTCCACCGTAATTCCGTCCAGTTCGACTACTTGCCGTTCCATTTTAATGAGAAGTGGCCTTTCAATTCTGCTGGTGTTATCGACCATGACTTCCTGGGGAGCATAACCTACATACAGCACTTTCAGCTTACAGGTATCCGCCGGAGCATTGACAATCACAAAATATCCGTCAGAGTTTGTCGCCGCTCCATAATTGGTGCCTTCAATTATCACGTTGGCAAAGGGGAGAGCCTCGTCGGTTTCCGCATCGCGAACGTATCCTGTGATGCTATATCTTTCCGCCCTGCCCGGTTTCTCCACCTCGGCCCTCTGGGCACTGCAAATATCCATGCTGCAGAAAAGGGTCTGGAAACCCAGAAAACACAAGGTGACTCTGATTAACCTCCATCCGGATGAATGCCTTACCATCTGCTGTCTACCGATGATTTTGTCCATTGATTCTCCTCAAACCTAAGTTTCATGCTGCACTTCCAGGTCCGCCTCTTACCCGTCTTCGAACTTCACTTATTTACCGGGATCAACTGCTAACGGCGGACCACCCGGAAGCCGGTGGTGATGTTTCCCCGACCCGGGTGACCGGCTCTGCGAAAGGCCGACCGGCAGTCGCCGGCGGAGCTGGCCCAACTGCCGCCGCGGATAACACGGTAAAAACCGTCTTCGGGACCTTCGGGATTTGTTTCAGTGTTGCAATGATAGAAACCAAACCAGTCGTTACACCATTCCCAGACATTGCCGTGCATATCATAAAGATGCGCCCGATTCGGTCTCTTGGCGCCGACTGTATGGGTAAGGAAAGTGCTGTCGGTAAGATACCACATATCCATCATCAGAGGGTCTTCATTTGGCAAGACGGGATTTTCAGAAATAGTGGTATCCGCCTTACCCCTGGGGCTTATTCTTATCTCCATGAAGTAAACCAGAGCGCTGGGTGGAAGACAGTCGCAGAAATTATACTCCCAGGTGGTACCCGCCCGGCAG
>CAZSTM010000135.1:0-8957 GCA_964609635.1 uncultured Gemmatimonadales bacterium | reverse complement strand
ATCCTTGGTGGCCTGGCGCTGGCTGTCGTTGAAATAAGCCGGCGTGGTTATCACGGCCTGGGTCACTTTCGACCCCAGGTAATCCTCGGCCGTCTGTTTCATCTTCTGCAAGATCATTGCGCTTATTTCCGGCGGGCTGTAGTTCTTGTCCTGCACTTTAACCGTGGCGACATTATCGCTGCCGGCAGCCACCTCGAAAGGCACTTTTTTCATTTCTTCGGTCACCTCATCGATCCTTCGCCCCATGAAGCGCTTGATCGAGAATACCGTGTTCTTCGGGTTGGTCACCGCCTGGCGCTTGGCTACCTGTCCTACCAGCCGCTCGCCATCCTTGGTGAAACCTACAATCGAGGGTGTGGTGCGGTTGCCCTCGGCGTTGGGGATAACCACCGGGTCGCCGCCTTCCATCACCGCGACGCAGGAATTGGTGGTTCCCAGGTCAATACCGATAACTTTACTCATAATCCTAAACTCCCTTGGTAAGATTGGTAAGATGAAGTATATTTATTTTTTCCAAGATTTTTCTTTCCAGATAGAAAATTGCAATTCCTGTGCCAGGGTTTTTCGGCCATTTTGACAGTAAACGCCGCCATATTGACTCTTGCAAGATTCCTTTGACAGAGAACGGCTCTTCATATAGATTTACTGAAATTTTATCTTGAACCGTAACCCGGTCAGAATTAATGAAATATTTAAAACACGCTATCGCCCTTCTGATCACCGCGACCTGTCTTTACCTGGCTTTCCGGGGTATCGATCTGAAGGAAGCCCTCAGGGTGATCGATCTCGACCGGATCCGCTGGCTGCCGCTGGGCGGCTTCATTTTCATCTGCCTGGCGGTAATGTGGATTCGGGCCTGGCGCTGGAGTTACTTTTATCTTAAAGAACACCAGGCGACCATCTGGGGCCTGACAATCGCCAACTGCATCGGCTTCATGATCAATAATATCCTTCCCTTCCGGGTCGGCGAGCTGGTGCGCGCGCTGATGGCAGTTCGCAAGACAAGGTCCCCGCTCAGCTATACTTTCGGCGTGCTGTTTATCGAGCGCCTCCTCGACACCCTCTGCCTGATCTTGTGCATCATCCTGGGGCTCTCTTTCAGCAGGGGCCTGCCGCCGGCGGCCTACCTGGTGGGACAGCTGACCGCAATTGCATTTTTTGTCGCCGTTTTTATGCTCTACCTGCTGCGCGGCAAACCTCAGCTGTTGATGAAAGTTGTCCTGCCGTTCAGCCGCAAGCTGCTTCCTGAGCGTTTCGTTCCCCGGGCGGAAAGGTTCCTGCATCTGTTTACCGACGGACTGAGGATCCTGCAGGACGGCCCATCGATGCTGAAAATCCTGGCCTTGAGCCTGTTCCACTGGTGGCTGGTGGTCTACTGCTACCACCTCGCTTTCCAGGCATTTTCACTCGGTCCTCTGCCGTGGACCGCGCCTTACCTTACTCTGGGAATAGTCGGTATCGGAGTGGCGCTGCCGTCCTCGCCGGCTTATGTCGGTCCGGTTCATGCGGCTATCGTTTTTTCGCTGGTGGCGTACGGACTCGACCAGGCCCTGGCCCAGGGTTTCGCGGTGATAATGCACCTGTTGATGTTCGGCCCGGTCACTTTGTTAGGCCTGGTGCTGATGTGGCGCGAGGGCCTGAGCCTGACTACTATCCGCCGGCGAGTAGAGAAAACCGAGGAAGAGGTCGACCGGAGCGCCCTGGTAACTGAACCATAAAATTTCGCGTTATCTTTATCTATCTGTCTCATCCAACGTTGATGGAGTTTACAGATGGTTGCCTCACCGAGCAGTAAGGCTCTGGAAATTGAAGTTTACGCCAAAATCAACCTGTCTTTGCGAATCCTGGGCAAAATCGAAGGTGGGTACCATTCAGTGGAGACGATTTTCCAGAACATCTCGCTTGCCGACCGGTTGAGTTTCACCGCCACCAAGGGAAAGATCGAGGTGCGCTGCAGCCACCCGGCGGTTCCGGAAGGGCCGGAGAACCTGGCCTATAAGGCAGCGGTCTCCTGCCTGGAAATTCTAAGGGTAAAAGGAAAGGGACTGAAAATAGAAATAGACAAGGGCATACCGGTGGGCGGCGGAATGGGAGGCGCCAGTGCGGATGCGGCCGGCACCATCCTGGCCTGTGAAAAACTCTTCGGCCCCATCCCGGGAGGAGACACTACTCGTTTTGCCCTGGCGGCCGGACTGGGTGCGGATGTTCCCTTTTTGCTCTACGGAGGACGGGCCCTGGCCTGGGGAATCGGAGAACGAATGCTGCAGCTGCCGGTCAAAGAATCCACTCCGGTGCTGCTGATACTCCCCGAAAACGAGGTGTCCACTTCCTGGGCTTACCGCGCCCTGGATAATGCAAAAGCCGAGGGGATTCACACCGAGATCATGGATGTCAACAGCGGACCCTTGTACTGGGAGGAACTCATCGGCCGGCTGGGCCCGACCGGCGGGCTGGTCAACGATTTCGAGCCGGTGGTCTTTGCCTACTATCCCGAGCTTCGCGAGCTCAAACTCCGCTTGAGAGAGGCCGGCGCCGATGTGGCCCTGATGTCCGGCAGCGGGAGCGCGATTTTCGGGCTGTTCAAAGATAAAAAAAAGCGGGACCGTGCGCGCGAGGTTCTCGAGGCCGATGACAAATTCCGCCTGGTTTCGGCAGAATTTGTCGACCGCGCCTTCCGCATCATAAGCTGAGCAGGGAGATTCCGCTTTCCAGGCGTTCCAATTTATTACAAATGAGCAAAGCAGCTACCCAAACGGCAGAAAAATAGTATAATCCCTGTTATCTTGTCTAATTTTTTAATTCCGGTTCGTCCGGGCCGGGATTTCAAGGCTCGGGAGCAATGTCCCGCAGGCGGTTGCGAGCGGTGCGAGTCCAGTCGCTGCGCTTGCCGGCCAGCTTCTCGATCAAACGGTAAGAGTCCGCAGCCGCGGCGACATCCCCCATGGATTCCTGGATAAGCCCCTGCTGGTAGAGCGCCCTCAAGGAGTACTCCGACTTCCCGGCGAAAGCCTGGGCCACCACCCCCATTACCTCCAGAGCATCCCCGGTGCGGCCTTCTGCCTGATATCCCTCACCCAGCATGTACCGGGCCCTGGCGCACACCTCCACCTCGGGGCTCCACAGCCCGGTTAGAATTTCGTAAGCCTCCTGCCTCCGGTCGCATTTCATGGCGGCTTCCGCCCAACCCAGAAGCGCCTCCCAGCAAGGCTGCCCGATAATTGCGAACAGCCACTGCTGTCGGTAGTTTTCCAGGGATTCAGCCCAGTCGCCCTCGGCGCCCGCGATCGCTCCCTGGAGCCCGGCGGACTCAAAAGCCGAAAGTTCCATACCGCTTAACCTTTCCAGCATGCTTCTGGACTTTGCCAACTCGCCGGCCCCGAGATAGAGATTGGCCAGCCGCAGTTTAGCCCTTAACGCATAGGGACTCCAGGCGAACCGTTCGGCAAGCTCCTCGAGCAGTTGGCCGCTGGCCGCAAAATCGCTGGATAACCGTTTGAGCTCCGCTCCCACCCAGAGGTTGCGATCCTGGGGATAGACATCCCGGAAAAGCAGCTGGAGATCATCATAAAGCTGGCCGGCTTTGGCTTCGTTCCCGGCTGAAATCAGATACTCCACCTCGTCCAGAATGAGCTCGGCCAGGCCGGCTCGCCGTTCGGGATACCTCTTACGAAATTCATCGCGGGCTTGTGTGACATCTTTCTCTTCGCCCCGGGCCATGGAGCAGGCCATTATGCCCCGGTAAGCTTCGAGGGCCGGATCTATCCCGAAAAAGCTGTTCCAGGGCGCCCTTCTGTATTCTTGCAGGGCTTTGTGCACTTTATCGGGGTCTTCTCCGCGGTCTAGCTGCTGCCTGAGCTGGAAAATCCTGGCCAACGGGTAGGCGTCACTTTCAGCAGGAATGCCGGCGAGGTAGTGATCGGCCAGCTTGAAATTACCGACTGCAGAGTACAGCCCCACGCCCGCCGCACCTGCCGCGGCCTGCGCCTGGTAATCCTGGTAACGGCTCCGGAAATCGAGAAGTCTTTTCTCGGCCTCAGCGAAGTTTCCTAAAGCGGTGAAGCAGCGCAGGAGATAGAAACGGTACAGCCGCTGTTTCTCTCGGTCGAAAGCGGTTTGCTCCACGGCTTTTTCTAACAGCTTCTCGGCCCTTGCGTATCTTCCGGTAAGGAACGAAGCCTCGGCCAGGGCGGCGGTGACCTGGGGATCATCGGCGGCATAAGGGTGTCGAGCAATCCAATCTCCGAGGATTCGATAAGCCTGAGAATAGCGCTCCTGGTGGAGGTGAATCGCGCCGAGTTTCAGGCCGGCCAGAGTGGCCCAGCGAGTCTGGGGAAAACGCTCGATCAAGTTTTGATAAAGGTAGGCCGCGCTGTCCTGTGCGCCGGCAAATCGCGCCTGATCGAGGGATTCGGCGAGATCCAACATCGCCCGCCCCACCAGGTTCACCTCTTGGGCCTGGTCGATTACCTGGGTCAACATTGCCCGCGCCGAATCGGCCAGAAACATGACCCTCACTCCGGTATCCACCCGCGATGCCTCCAGGTATTCTTCCGCCAGGCGACAGAGTATTCCAGAGCGGATTTCCCCGGTGCCCAGAGCGGGCAGCTCGCTTAAAAACAGCTCCCTGGCCGCTCTTGCATCGGCTGTCGAGAGAGCCGAAGCGCCAGAACGATACATTTTCAGAAACAGGCCGATCGCCTCTTCCCGGCCGGGAAACTGGTTCTTCTGGCCGATAAGGTACATCAGTTCACGCCAGGTTTGAGCCAGCCTCTCGGTAGCCTGCAGCGAGTTGCCACGTGACATTTTCAGCCCGGCAAGATAGCGGTATTCGATCAGTTTGAGGCGGTCGGGGTCCGTGTCTACTCCGGACTCATGCAGTATCGCCGCCGCACGCTCATAATCCCCCAGAGTATTCGCCGCCACCTCCGCCAGCCTTCGAGCTGAAACCTGTCCTTTCTGGTAGCGGAACAGATCAAGAAGTTCCTTGGCGGCTTGCTCCGGGTTGGACAGCTCGAACAGGCGGAGTTCCTCGGCTCTCCGGTCCGCCGGTTCCCAGTAGCGGCTCGCCGGGTAGCGGGCGACCAGAGTATCCAGCAACTGGGCCTCGTACCGGATATCACCCTGGGAGCGTTTTATTTTCGCATACAGCCACAAGAGGCTGTCGGAGACCGAAAAAGGGTCGCCGTCCAGGAGGTAATCTTTCAGCTCGGCCTCGGCGCGCAGGGTATCCCCGGTTTTCAGGTAAATAAAGCAGCGGACCAGCTGCGTTCGCGCCCTGAAAAGGCTGTCGTAATCAGCCGCGCTCAACTCGTCCAGTACCTCCAGGGCCCGATTTTTTTCCCCGCCGGCGGCCAGAATTTCGCTCCTGATCAACTGGGCTCGCCGCCAGGCCTCTCCCCCGCCGAAACGCGCCTCGAAAATCTCGAGTGCTTCCGCGATCGGCTCTGTTCGGACCAGCTTACGGCAGACGCCCGCCAGTTGCTCGACAATCTCGAGTGCCCGCCGGGGATCGGTCAGGGATTGAATCGCAGCTTGAGCGAAGCTGAAATAGTCCTCATAATCGCCCAGGTTCAAATTCACCTGTATCAGCAGCCGGTAAAGCGAATCCACGGCAATGCCGTCCGATTGCAGGTCCGGATGTGCCGACAGACCGGTGAAAATCGAGTCGGCCTCTTTCAGTTGTTCAAGCGCAAGGTGAGCGTGGCCGATCAGGAAACCCAACCCGGGAGACTCCAACAACTGGTCTCCGGAGTTGCGGCGCATCTCCTCGGCCTGACGGAGAGCCGAGTCCGGCCGGCCGAGCCCGGTCAGGCAGCCGATCGACAACATCCGTGTGGAAAGGTCCAGCTCTTCGAGAGTCTTGCCGGTGATTTCTTTCAGACGCTGCAGATTATAGTAGGCCTCATCCACCCTGCCGGCACTATAGAGCAACCCGGCACTGCGCTGCAGCACCGACTCCAGGTGGGTATTCTCCCCGGTTATCGCCAGATACTGCAAATAGGCCTGGAGGGCTTTGTTCGGCAAGCCGCACCTTTCGGCCGAACGAGCCATGGCGATCAGGGCTGTTCCGCTGAAAGCCGAGTCCGGGAAATGGGCAGCCACCGGCTCGAGCAGCCGCACGGCGGCAGTGTCGGAAGCCAGTTGGTTATGTATCAGGCCCAACTCGGTCAGCGCCCTGCCCACCCGGTCGGACTGGGGATATTCGATAATCAGCTTTCGGAAAACCGCGGCGGCCGTATCCAGCCTTCCCCTGCCGTTCTCGAGAGACCCCTTGAGATAAAGCGCCGCCGGCTTTGTTTCCTCACGACCCGGCAAACTCAGCAGCCGCTCGCAAACCTCCAGTGCGGTCGCGGTGTCTCCTCGCGCAGCCTGCCTGGCCGCACCGGCCAGAACACGCAGGTTCTCCTCAGAAGCAAAAAGCCCGCCGGCCCAAACAAGACTGACAAACAAGATCGTCTTAAGCAATCGTGGAAAGTTCATTGCTCCGGTCCCCAAGCCGTTTCAGGATACAAACGGCGCAACTGGCTGTATGCCAAGTCTTGACTTAACTCCGGAGAGTCTGCAGTTTCAAAATCATGCTGTATGCAAGACAGCTACCGGCAACATCGTACAATTATGATGACAAAACCCGGTTCAAGGAATATATTTAACCCGGAGTATTTTCAGGTGTACACTCACGTATTTTCCCGCGCAACCGCGGTGGCCCAATCTGGTAAGCCGTTCGGACACGGCGCGCGGTGTCTCTATAACAATTATCATGGTTTTTCCGGCAGGGTATTACCAAATAACCGGCCTGAGCCCCGGTGAAGATATTCTCATAAAGTATTTACCGGTCGGCAGATGATTTGTTCGTAATTATTTGAAATTTTACCAATTATAGCAGTGGTTTAAAAAAATAGCAAGGAGACTCCGGATAGCACCGCTTGTCCTGAAGGGCAAAAGCGAGGTGTGAGTCTGAAAAACTTCCTTCGAAAGGAAGACAGATGAAAGTTATCGTGTTAGCCGGGGGACAAAGCAGCGAGCGCCAGGTCTCGCTGGCAAGCGCAGTATGCGCAGCCAGGGCGTTAAGAGAAGCCAAGCACCGGGTTACCGTGCTCGATCCGGGCCTGGGTTGGGCACAGATTGACCCTGCCGGGGCACCATCGCTCAAGACGGGCGAGATCCCCCGTCTTCCGGATGAGAAAAGTCTCCGGTTATTGGCCGAGACCGACATGGTATTCAGCGTGCTGCACGGCGGCCAGGGAGAGGACGGCACCATCCATGCCCTGCTGGAGCTTCTGGGCGTGCCTTATGCCGGCAGCCCTCCCGGACCCAGTGCCATAGCCATGGACAAGGTGACCTCCAAGAGACTTTTTACTTCCGCGCATGTTCCGACACCTGAGTACCTGGTCTTCGAAGCCGAAGATAAAGAGGACTGGCCCGCGGCGCTCGAAACCGGCATCGATCGCCTGGGACTGCCGCTGATAATCAAGCCGGCGACACAGGGTTCGACAGTAGGGCTTTCCAAGGCCGGTTCTTTCGAGGAAAGTCTGAAGGCTGTGGAATTGGCGGCAACTTACGGGTCGCAGGTACTGGTGGAGCGCTTTATCGAGGGCCGGGAGCTGACTGTGGGTGTTCTCGGCCGGGTGCCCTTGCCGGTACTCGAAATAGTGGTTCCCGGCGGACTGTACGACTTCAAAGCCAAATATCATAGTCACGACAACAAGTATATTTGTCCTGCGCAGATCGACTCTGAAACCGCCGAACGCGCCCAACAGTTCGCACTCAAGGCCTTCAATGTTATCGGCCTGAAAGATTACTCCCGGCTCGACTTCCGGCTGGATGAGTCCGGAGGCCTTTGGTGCATCGAGGCCAACAACCAACCGGGAATGACTGACAACTCTCTGTTTCCCAAGGCCGCCAAAGTGCTGGGTCTGGACCTGAAAGATGTTCTCGAGCGGATCATTTCCACGGCCCTGGCGCGCTTTGACGACTCGCACAAGCAGGGTGCACCCGGACCGTAATAGAACCCCTCCGATGAGGAGATCAACTTGACAAGCCGCCAGTTGCGTGATTTGCAAAACGAATCGGATCACCGGAATCTCGAGGTAAATAAGGTAGGTGTCAAGGGGCTGAGCTACCCGATCGTGGTTCAGGACCGTGCCAACCGGACCCAGCATACCGTGGCCAGCATACAGATGTCCGTGCTTCTGCCCCACAGTTTTCGCGGCACGCACATGAGTCGCTTTATCGAGATCCTCAACCATTACCGCGGCTATATTTCCGCAGACAATCTGCAGGAAATCCTGACCGAAATGCGTCGGCGCCTCAACGCGGACATCGCCCATATGGAACTGGAATTCCCCTATTTCATCGAAAAACGGGCTCCGCTCAGCAAGGCCAAAGGCCTGCAGAAATACCTCTGCCGCTTCATCGCCTCGGAAGGTCCCGACCCTGAGGACTCCGATTTCATCCTGGCGGTCGATGTACCGGTAACCACTCTCTGTCCGTGTTCGAAAGAAATCTCCGAGGCCGGTGCGCACAACCAGCGCTCGGTTGTCAGTATCCAGGTACGCTATAAGAAATTCATCTGGATCGAGGATCTGATTACCATGGCCGAGGAGAGCGCCAGCTCAGGGTTATATCCCCTGCTGAAACGCAGGGACGAGAAATATGTGACCGAGCAGGCTTACCAAAATCCTCGTTTCGTGGAAGATGTAGTGCGCGAGGTAGCCCAAAGCCTGGAGAAAACCGAAGCCGTAACCTGGTATCGCGTGGAAGCTGAGAATTTCGAATCCATCCACAACCATAACGCCTATGCCTTGATCGAGAACCGCAAAAGCGGCCCGCAGCATCAACAGCCGGACTAACTCTGAACTCGGGCCGACTCACCGGCGGAAAACTGACCCGGACTTGCGTTATATTTTAATTGGACTCACGATGTGTAATAATAAAAAAACCCGCGTAGAAATGAATAT
>CAZSTM010000134.1:8406-9024 GCA_964609635.1 uncultured Gemmatimonadales bacterium | reverse complement strand
CTCAGAGAAAAGATCGAGAGGATCTCTTGAGAGGCGCCAAAAGCTACATGACCGATGATGAAATTACCGGAAAAGCCTATGATGCCCGTCTGGCCCGAAGGCTACTCGGATTTTTACGGCCCTACAAGCATTACATCCTGCTGGCGACCCTGACCCTGCTGGCCAGTTCCGCCTGCCAGCTCGCCGGCCCTTATCTGATTAAGGTCGCGCTGGACAACCACATTACTCCCCGGGTGCTCGAGGGCTTCGAAAAACTGCTGTTACTATATCTGGCGGTAATCAGCTGCGATTTTTTCTTCCGCTTCGTTCAGATCTATTTTACCAACTACCTTGGCCAGAAAACCATGTATGACCTGCGCATGGCCCTTTTCCGCCACTTGCAGAATCTGGGTTTAAGCTTTTTCGACCGCAACCCGGTGGGGCGACTGGTGACCAGGGCCACCACTGACGTGGAAGCGCTGAACCAGTTGTTTTCCACCGGCCTGGTCACCGTGATCGGGGATCTGGCGATGATTTTCGGTATCATGATCGTCATGCTGTGGCTTAATTTCAAGCTGGCCCTGGTCACCTTTTCAATCCTTCCCCTGTTGCTGGTGGTTACTTTCTACTTCCGGCGTA
>CAZSTM010000134.1:0-8396 GCA_964609635.1 uncultured Gemmatimonadales bacterium | reverse complement strand
CAATGCCTTTCTGCAGGAAGCCCTGAGCGGGATGTCGATCATTCAGTTGTTCAACCGGCAGGAGAAAAGCCGGAAGAAGTTCGATGAGCTCAACTGCGATCACATGCAGGCTCACTTGCAGACAATATTTTACTACGCACTCTTTTTCCCGCTGATCGACCTGATAGCCGCAATCTCTATAGCCATAATACTCTGGTACGGCGGTTTGCAGGTTATGGATGCTACACTTACTTTCGGCGTGCTGGTGGCTTTCATCCAGTATGTGGAAAAGTTTTACAAACCGATCAGCGACCTGAGCGAGAAATACAATATTTTCCAGGCGGCAATGGCCGCCTCGGAACACATCTTCGAGCTGCTGGACACTCGTGAGAGCATCGAGAGCCCTCGGGCTTCGCTCTACCGCGATCGTCTGGCCGGCAAGGTGACTTTCCGCGATGTTCACTTCGCCTACAACCAGGATGAACCGGTATTGAAAGGAGTGAGCTTCGAAGTGCTTCCGGGTGAGAAAATCGCCATCGTGGGAGCTACGGGCGCGGGAAAAACCACGATTATCAACCTGCTTTCCCGCTTCTACGATCCGCAGCAGGGGGAGATTCTGATCGATGGAATAGATATCAGGAAGCTGGATAAAACCTGGCTGCGCTCAAACATCGGCCTGGCTCTGCAGGATGTATTAATCTTCTCAGGCACGGTGAAAAGCAACATCGCCCTCGGACGGAAAAACCCCTCCATCCAGCGGATAACAGCCTCGGCCGAGGTAGTCGGAGCCCTGGAATTCATCGAGAAGCTGCCCGGTGGGTTTGATCACCTGCTTACCGAGCGCGGCTCGAATTTGAGCGCCGGCCAACGTCAACTGCTCTCTTTCGCCAGGGTAATGTACAAGAACCCGCGTATCCTGGTGCTGGACGAGGCCACCAGCAGCGTGGATTCACACACGGAACACCTCATTCAGCAGGCGCTGGAACAATTAATCACCCGGCGCACGAGCCTGATAGTCGCCCATCGCCTGTCCACCATCCGCCACGTGGACCGGATTATTGTGATGCACCACGGCCGGATTGCCGAAACCGGCACCCACAGGGAACTTCTCGAACGCAAGGGGATATATTTCAACCTCTACCAATTGCAATACAAGGACCAGGAAATAACCGTAGCCTGATCGCCGGTTTAGAATTTTAAAGATTCCTTTTGAAGCAATACAGGGCCCGGCCACATCGGTCTGCCTGGAAATGTTTTGAGGCATCTTCCGGGAATAATCCAGGCCGCTTCGCACCAGAGGGAGGATTTCAATATTTTTCAGCGATCATAGCTGTCGGGCTATTCTGTCTCGCCTTTTTTTTCGATCGCTTTCAGTTCCTCTTTGACCAGATCGTGCAGATTGTCGAAATCGTGAGAGTCCAGAGCATAGCGGCATGCCCGTTCGGCACGCTCCCACTCGCCCCGGTTGCGGTAAATGCGTGCGGCAAACAAATGAGCCCAGGGAACGATCCATTCCGGCTGCATGGGGTTGGAGATCAAAATGCTTCTCACGCCGGCGAAAGCCTCTTCCATTTTCCCAAGCTTCACCTGGGATTCGACGGTTCTCAAGCGGCTGATCTCAAAAACCACTTCATCATAACTCGGCACCCGGCTCAGCACCTTGGCCGTAATATTACGATAAGCTGATTCGGCCTGTTCCCAGCGGGCCAGCTTTCGGTAGCAGTCTCCCAGTACCAGGTACAGGACCGCGTTGTCCGGGAAACTGTTATTCAGGCGCTGGGCCAGTTTCAACGCTTTCCCGGTGTCGCCGTCCTTTTCCATGTAAATACCGAGCAGAATCACACCGGCCCAGAGACGAGTGTCCTCGCCCTTGGCGGCGCAATCCTCCAGCAGGCTCAGACCCAACTCCTTCTTGCCCCGAGGCATAAGCGCCGCGAACTGCACCATTCGCTTCCAGACCGAACTGCCGCCCCAGAAATAATGGAAAACCGCCAGGGGCAGCCAGGCATCTATGTCTTGTGGCACCAGTGCTACCAGTTCCTCGGCAGTTTCCCTGGCGCCGCGGGTGGCCCAGCGGGCGGAGATGTATTTTCCGCGGACGGCCCGGAAACGCGCCTCGGCAATCATGGCCATGGCCTTGAAAAAAAGCGCCCTCGAATACTCCGGGTTGGAAGGTTCTACTCTGGAAGAATGTTTGATGCAGGAATTGAGGGATTCAACGAATTGATTATGGTATCGGCGATTGTCCGGATTAAGCGCCATAAACCAGGCATAACAGGTGGCCCGTACCAGGTAAGCCCGATAGTCTTCCGGGTCTGCGGCCAGCAGATTTCCTACCTGCTCGAAACTCTCGGTGGCCCTTCCGGAAAAGTTCAACAGTACCAGTTCCCCGATCTGCCCTTCCAGGTACCTGGAGTCGCCGGCGGCCGATAGAGGGAATATGCCAAGAGCCAGAAAAACCAGCAGGCAACACTGGAAAACTCGGGAAGTAACCGGAATACAGCCTATCGCTCTATGGCTGAGAAAAGTGGATTTTGGACCCGAACTAGATATCACTCATAGTCCTCCCGGGATCTCCTTTAGTTTTGGAATACCTCTGGCGCAGCGGAAACCCACATTGTTATATACTTTATCGAACGCCCCATCACCGCGAAAAGAGCCGCGCGCTTGATCACCCTTTTCCTTGAAAGAACCTCCTCGTATAATCTTGCGGGGGACTGAGGGAAAATAAAAGAGGTCTTCTGCATATCCCGGATAGGGTTTGAGCAGGGAATCCGCCACCCATTCCCAAACGTTACCGGCCAGGTCCATAACTCCGAATTCATTTGCTCCGCCCAAGAAACTTCCCACGGGCATAGCTCTGTTATGACCGGATTCTTCGACATTGCAGTAATGGGAGAAAAACCGGTCTCCCCAGGGCCACCGTAAACCACTGGCCCCACGTGCCGCCTTTTCCCATTCTTGTTCCATGGGCAGCCTTTTACCAATCCAGGCGGCATACTTGTTGGCATCATTCCAACTGATGTAAACCACCGGGTAGTCATCCTCTCCATCAGGGTAAGTTCCGTTCTTCCAATATAGCGGCGGATTGGTGTCGGTGCTTTCGATAAACCTTTTATACTGGCGGTTGGTGATTTCGTAGCGATCGATATAGAAAGAGTCCAGGAAGACCCAGCGCTTGGGGAGCTCACGGTAAAGGAGACCGTTGGAGTTAAACTCCATCATTACCTCGGCGATTTCACGGGTGTTGCTCCCGAAACTGAACTCGCCGGCCGGGATCAGCACCATGTTGGCCATTGAGATATATTCCCGCCTGGCCAGAGCCAGGCTGTCATCCGGAACAATCTCCAACAGCTTGAGATAGTAAACCAGAGCTCCCTCCAAGTCCCTTTTCTGAAACAGATCATCGGCGACTACCTGGTAGTATCGGGCATGCTCCACCTTGAGACGTTTCTCGGCCTGTTCGGCCAATCTCTTCTGTTCGTCCTCAAGGTTCTTTCTGATCAGCCCCTGACGGTCGCTTCTAAGTTTAGCCACCATTTTCAGCATCCGTTCGTTCCTCCGGATCCCTTCAAGAGCTACCAAGTCGTCCGGCTCTACCACCTTATCCAGCAGAAAACGAAAAAATGTTCTGGATTTGTCGAACTGGCCTATGCGGTAGTATTGCTCGGCAAGAGCATAGTAATAATCCGGCGGATTCCCCTTCCTGATAACATCCAGCTCGATTTGCTCCTCGATAGCGATCAGGTCCAGACATTCCCAGATTTCCTCTTTTGCGGTCTCATCCTCTGGATCGATCAGCAAGATTCGGGAATAGTAGATCAGGGTATAAGCCAAATGCCCGTTGTTTTTCTCTCGAGCAGCCCATTTATAGTAGTTACGGATCATCTCCTTTTTTAAAGCCGGTACCAAGCTGTTCTCCGGGTCGCGGGCCAGAATCCTGTTACACTCCGCCAGACAATTGGCGCTGTCCGGCTCGGTATACTGATAGACGGCAAAGTAATTGCGGGCATTTTCCTCCATATCCCTCACCACATTCACTTTTTCGAAGGTACGCGGCGGCAGGGTTCCCTCGATATCGACGAACTGGCCTACCCGGAGGGTATCCTGCGCCTTAGAAATCCGGGCCAGGCAACTGTCTTCCGATACACCTATAATCTGTATTTCAGCGACATCTATCGTATTCTTCTCTTCATCAAATTCGAAAACCTTGCCCCTCAATCCCTGCCTGACCCCGTGAATGCTTCCCAGGTTTACAACAATTACTTCGCCTATCACCCCGGTCACCTTGCCCAGTCGGCTGCCGGCCTGCACTCCGTGCCACAGCAACCAGCCTATTAACACAAGCAAGGCGGTTGCCGAAATTGTACGAGATGCTTTTTTACAGAAAGAAAACATTTTTTCAGACCGGTTGAGTTTCCATTGATTGACAAGAGCCAGGGCCATTACCCGGTATAGCTAATCCGGGGATCTTGATTTCAAGCTCCGACATCCCCATTTCCCCCTGCATGGTTACCTTCCGCGGATTCAGAGATGCCGGCCTCAGGCACCCGGCTCGCTTTTACATAAGCCACAGCTTTCACTTTTGCCGAAAGGTACTGCTCCAAAAGGTTCGATATCCGGCCTGCCACCAAAAGGCGGTAAGGCAAACTTATCCGATACTGACCTGCAGTGGTTGAAAGAACCAGTTGGTAAACAACCACCACACCGTTTTTTTCGAGTTTTTCAACTGAAATAGCCTCGATATCCTCATAAGGCAGGTCTCTGGTTCCAGCGGCAAAAACAAACCGGATCTTACTACTGGTTAAGATCAAGCCGCAGCGGGTGGTGAACGAATCTTCAGAACCGCTGTCGGTGTATCTAAGTATCGCGCTACTGCCCAGGAACCGATTCATTGGAATAAAAAGCAACTCTTCATCCTTCGGGTCCGGCGGCCTCTGTTCCCGTAAAAAGCCCTTACTGAGAATGAACTTCCTGAGAGAAAGCTCCTCCAGTCTTTCAAGCAAGACCTGCTCGTATGATTTCGATTCGAGGGGGGAGCCGCAAGAGTCGCACAGTGGGCCCGCCACCCGGCTTTCCTCTCCACAATGCGGGCAAACCCGTGTCGGTATGATCTCTGCCTCTTCTTGGACGGGAGTCTCCTGGCCGGTGCTGTCCCCATCCACAACCGGATCCTGATCGATAACACCTGCGGCAGGGACTTCGGGCTCAGCTTCCGATTTTTCATCCGGCTCGGTCTCTTTGAGCGGTTCTCCGCAGTTGGGACAATTATCTATCTCCCGGTCGAGGATCAACCCACAGAACGGACACTTAATCTTTCCTTCCGGAACCTCTGAATCGAGAGGCGAGCCGATATCCCCGGCCTGCTTTTCCGGCTGATCCTCGCCGGTCTTAGTAAGTTCGGTCTGACTTTCATCGCTGAGGGTGGCAGAAGCGGCCGATATCTCCTCTGCCTCCGGAAGCCGGTGCTCCCGGGAGGAATCATCCTCAGGCTCTTGAGGCTCGGTTTTCTGTGGCTCAAAGTCCAACTGGGTGACTTTAGTCCCTTTATGATCTTCAGCTTTACTTTTCACCTCGCCGGTCTTTTTTTCAGCCTCCTGATCGGCCGGCGCTTCTTTTTCTTTTGCTTTTTCCACCGCTTCCTCTTTGGAGACCGAATCCGGTACCGCGGCCGGTTTTTCCTCCGGCACATCCGGGACAGGCGCGGCAGTCAGCGACTCACCGCATTCCGGACAGAACTTCACCTCGCTCAAGACTTCTTTACCGCAATTGGTACAGAGCTTACCGCCCCGGGGTTTGCCGGGCGCAGAGGACAGCTCGCCCGTTTTCGATCCGTTCTTTTCCTTGAAAGAATCCAGAAAATAATAATAGTGATAACCGCCGTCGGTGCGGCTCATGTCGCTGCAGGCCTGGCTCACCGAGACAAAATCCACCTGCTCCGAGTATCTGCTATGGGCGATTACCAGGGCCAGATCTGCGATTGAGCAGATTATTCGCGGACATCCCTTGGAGTAATTATAAATTCCGGTATACCCATCCTCGCTGAATATTTCCCTGTCAACAGGGTTGCCGGCCAGGTGCAGACGATGGCGAATCATTTCCCGGGTGTCATTCCGGTCCATATTCTTGAGGAAAAATCTTACCGGCAGGCGTTGGTAGAATTCAGGCATGGCGCGGAGAGTCTCATCGAGAGGTCTCTGGCCGGAGAGGATAAAAGTCAGCAGGAAAGCATCGGAGATACAGAAGTTCAGTAAGATTCTCAGTTCCTGGAGAAGATCGGGGCGATTGCAGAGCATCTGCCCCTCATCCAGAATAACCACACACTTTATTTCCTGCCGGTGGCTTTCCAGCAGAAACTGTCGTAACTCATTGAGGAGAGAGAGTTTATCAGTTGAGCTGGTGGCCACTCCCAATTGACGGGTAATTTCTACCACCATCTGATTGGCGGTCAGGGTGGGGTGGTCGATAAAAACCACCCGGCAGCCTCCCAGATACTGCTCCTCGAGGTCCCGACTCAGCCTGGCGAGCAAGCTGGTCTTACCGTCCCCGGCATTCTCGCTGACCAGCAAGGCCCCGCCCTTGTTCGAAATCACCGAGTACCGCAGCCTGATCAGCCCTTCCTGGTGCTGCTTGCTCAGGTAGAGCATATCAGGGTCCGGGGTCAAGGAGAAAGGAGCCTTTTCCAATCCCCAATATTTAAGGTATTCAGGCTGCATTCCCTCACCTCTCGGCTCTCTCCGGGATCACATCCGGTTGAAGTAATATCACGCACCTGATTCTTCGATATCGATTATTGTTGTTTCAGGCATCCAATCTTATTTTATTCCAAACGCCGTCGACTGTCAAGAAATGATCCGTCAATCGAGCGTTTCATCATGTGAACAAACAACTTGTCGTAATACCGAGACTTTTTCCTGTCCTCGATAGCCGAATACAGATGAACGCAGGCCAGTAAGACATTGGCATCGTAACACATTGAGGCATCTCCTTAGCTTGGTCTTAATTTTTTATTAAAAAGTGAGCAATCTTCATGCCATCAAGGGTTTAGACTGCCTGGCATGGATCATGCAGACTTTTATCTTTTGCAAATTTTTTTTATATAGGTTCATCTTGTCTTATCCAAGCTTGAGTTTTATATTTACTTAATTCCTGGGAAATTCAAATCACTTACTGTTCCGAGAGAGACGCGGGGATTTAAATGACCAAAGCGGCTGCCAATGCCAAAAAGAACGGCCCAACCACGGCTGATGAAAAACAAGTTCTGAACAACATGTTGAAGATTCTGGTTTCAAAAAGACAAATCAGCGAAAAAGACCTGGACACCGTTCTTGAAATAACCATTCAAAAACTGGTTGAACTGGTAAAGGCCCAGGCTATAACCATTTATTCAGTGGATAAAGACAACCTGATTCATTTCACCAATGTCTTTTTCAGCGAGGAGCTATACAAAAACGATGACACGCTGCGGGAAGCATTTAAAAATAAGGCAGAACGGTTGCGCAAAATCACCCTCAAAAAAGGCCAGGGCATAGTCGGCAAGGTGATCGAATCGGCTGAAACCTACATTTCTTTCGACACCCAGAACGATCCCAACTTTTACAGCGGAGTGGACGAGGAAACCGGCTTCCAGACTAAAAGTATGATCACTGTGCCGGTCATTACGGATCAGGTGATCGGATGTATCCAGATTATCAACAAGAACCCCCCTGAAGGGCCCGGATTGTTTCTCGAAAAAGACCGTCAACTGCTCGAGGAAGTAGCGGACTATTCGGCAAAAATCATCCAGAAAGTCCACCAGCCCGAAGTAAAGATGACAGATACCGAGCTGGCATACTATCTGGCTCGACTGACCGATCACGAGTATTTCAAGATCGCCGATGACTTTGTTCCGGATGAAAAGCTGATGAACCTGGTGGGAGAGGAAAATCTCAAGAAATTCCTCATCCTGCCCATCAAGAAAAGCGGCTCGCAATCGGTGGATATCGCCATCTCCAACCCGGTGGATTTCGAACGCATCGATAACTTCCGCTGGGCCACCAAACTGGGGGTGGACAAGATAGTTGTCTCAGCCGAGAGCCGGATCAAGAAGATATTCGGTGAATATTTCAAGGGGGAAAAGACCGATATCGATGAAGTGGCGGCACTGATAGGCACTGAATACGGTACGGAAGGGGTGGAGTCGGTGGAGCTGGAAGAGGACGTGGATGAGGAAAGTACGCCCATCGTCCAGTTGGCCAACCGGATTATCGAGGATGCTTACACCCGCGGCGCCAGCGATATCCATATCGAACCGTTCGAGAAAGAGATACTGGTTCGTTACCGGGTCGATGGTATTTGCCAGGTGGCGCTTAAACTTCCTCCCAATTCGATGAAAGCCCTGATAAGCCGCCTTAAAATCATGTCGAGTCTCAACATTG
>CAZSTM010000133.1:0-9038 GCA_964609635.1 uncultured Gemmatimonadales bacterium | reverse complement strand
CGATGATGCCCTGACAGACCGCAAGTTCGAGATTCAGAACGAGATCCTGGCCAGCCTGCAAGCCATTCTCGACCTCTACCAGGCTGGAATAGTGGTGATACAGGTGCAGTTGCAGGATGTGCATCCCCCGGCACAGGTAGTCGACGCTTTCAAGGACGTGGCCAGCGCCCTGGAGGACAGGAGCAAGTTGGAAAACCAGGCCCAGGGCTACCAGAACGATATCATTCCCCGCGCCCGGGGCCGGGCCGAGGAGACCATGCGCCAGGCGGAAGGCTACAGAGAACAGCGAATCCTGCGCTCTCAGGGAGATACCCAGCGCTTCCTGAAACTGCTTGCCGAATACCGGAAAGCCCCGAGGGTAACCGAGAAGAGGATGTATCTCGAAACCATGGAAATAATCCTGCCGCGCATGAAAAAGTACATCGCCAAGGTCAAGGACAGCGAGGGCCTGATGCCGCTGCTGGATATGCGCCCCAGGTAGAAATCGCTCTGTATTGATAAGTCCTGATAATTTTGCCAGCTGAATCAGAGGGAGAAAAAATGAATCCTAAGCTTACAGCTATCCTGGTTGTCCTGATCGTGTTATTAATCTTGCTGATAAACTCGGCCTACCGGGTGTTCGAGACCGAGCAGATACAGATAACCAAGTTCGGCGCCCCTATCAAAACGGTCACTGAGCCGGGTCTGAATTTCAAGATCCCTTTCATCGAAAAGCTCCATGTTTTCGAGAAACGTCTGCTGGATTACGACAGCGCGCCGACCGAGATCCTGACCCAGGATAAAAAGACCCTGATAGTGGACAACTACGCCAAGTGGCGGATTACCGATCCGCTGAAATTTATGAAGACCGTGAAGAACATACCGGGCGCCCAGACCCGCCTGGACGATATCATCTACTCGGAGGTACGCACCGAGCTGGGCAAGCACCTGTTTCACCAGATTATCTCGGGGCAGCGCTCGCAGATCATGGAAAAGGTAACCCGGAGCAGCAACGACAAGGCACAGGATTACGGTATCGAGGTTGTGGACGTGCGGATCAAGCGTGCGGACCTGCCTCTGGAGAACGAGCGGGCGGTTTTCGAAAGAATGGAGGCCGAGCGTAAGCGGATCGCCAACAGGTACCGCTCCGAGGGAGAGGAGAAGGCCCTGGAAATCCGGGCCGAAACAGACAAGGAGGCGGTAATCATCATGGCCCAGGCCGAAAAGAAAGCCCAGGAGACCAGGGGTGAAGGCGATGCCGAAGCCACGCGGATTTACGCCGAAGCCTTCGGAAGCAACCAGAACTTCTACGCTTTCTGGCGCACTCTGCAGGCCTATGAAAAATCCATGGACAGCACCACAACTCTGATTCTTTCTCCGGATGCCGAGTTTTTCAACTATCTGTGGAAGACCCCGTAACCCGCACGAGTCGGGAAACCTGACGTCAAATCAAACCCCTGAAGGGGCACAGCATGCTGTGCCCCTTCAATTTATTCAGCTCCGCCTGGCGCGCAGCTTGTCGAACTGGAGATTTTAACCAGAAGGTTCGTTATATTTCAAGGCCGAGCAGGCCGGCCATCTGGCGGGCGTTTTCCACCGCCTGTCCCGCACGGTGGTTGTTGAAAAAAATATAGGTCTGGTCGGTCCTGGATTCCAGCCAGCGAATCCCCGAGAGCCATTCTCCCAGCTCTTCCTCGCTGTAGAGGTAATCATAGCGCTCCCAGCTTTCCTGGTGTTTCCACCATTTATCGGCATTACGCCCGTGAAACCTGACATAGCCCAGAAGCGCCGAGGTGCTGATTACCTCCGGCGGCATGAGTCCGGGCAGACGGGGTTCATCCACACAGCAGAGCGCCGCCGCATGGGATTGCAGGCATTCGAAAACCCGGCGTTTCATCCAGCTGGTGTGTCTGAACTCCACCACAGCGGGCACCTCGGACATCAAACACAGCAGTCTGTCCAGGTAAACCAGCTCGCTGTCGCCGTAACGGAAGCTGTAGGGGAATTGCAGCAGAACCGCAGCGAGTTTTCCGGAATGGGCCAGGGGAGCGAGGGCGGCGAGAAATTTTTCCAGGTTTCCTTCCGATGTTTCATCCCTTTCGTGGGTTATCCCTCGAAAAGCCTTGACCACTATCTTGAAATCATCCGGGGTATGGTTAATCAGGTTGGATATCAGCCTGGGCGAGGGGATGGCATAGTAGCTGGAGTTCAGCTCAAGGGCCGGGAATTTCCCGGAGTAAAAAGAGAGGAAATCCTTTTTATTCAGTGCCGACGGGTAAAATACCTCCCGCCAGTCCTCATAGGAAAAACCGCATGTGCCGATGTAGATCATATCCCGAGTGTGCCTGATTTAACAAACCTAAAGTTTGATTTCATGGTGAAAAAAAGACAGCGGTGTCCGGTAAGATTTATTCGCCTTGCTGCGGTTCAAGCAATAATCTAACACGGTCTCCGGTAAAAATGAATTTTTTAGGAGAAGAAAACTTTTTATCTTACAAATTCCGCTCGACTGATTTATTTTATAGGCCGTAACAATCCGGACTATGCGAGAGTTTTTTCTTTGAGGTACTATCTTCAGGATCGGAAAGGGGGCTATCGATGAACGAGGGCCAGGTTCCGGACAAACGCAGAGCCGAACGGAATTTCTTGCAGACCAAGGTGGAATTTTACGTGGATGCGGATATCATCGAGGCCGTATCGGTTGACGTTTCGGATATCGGCGTACGCTTTGAGACTGAAAAGCCCATCATGGTCCGTCTGCGCATGGAAGTCGGCGACCAGTTGCTGGAACGTGAGGCACTGCTGGTGTGGGCGGTGAAAAAGCCGGACAGCGAGATGATGACCTACGGCCTGGAATATATCCCGAATGCCGAGGAAAATATTTAGAATTTTAGTTGGTAGAACTACTTTAACGATATTGTCTGAAGTTGTCGCGGGTATCGGTAATAATCTGGTAAATTTAGCCGGTGGATCCGGAGCTTTGTGTTAATTCGAACGAAAGGTTAAGGGAATACAGTATGTTAAAACGCCGTTGTCGTCCAATCCTTTTAGTGCTGCCGTTTCTAACGGTTTTTCTCCTTTACCTGTCAGGCAGCTTGAATGCAGTTCCGGAAAATGTGGAGCTTTCAGATACCCGGTACAAGGAGGATATTAATAGGGACGGCAGGCAAAATGTCACGGACGTGATTGCCCTGCTGCTGCTGGGACGGGATCACCCGAACGACACGCAGGCGGATTACGACGGGAGCGGCGTATATAATATAAGCGATGCCATAGCCTTGCTGCTGAACATCATGAGCAAAAATTTCTCCCCGGTGGATGAAAAGCATTTCCCCAGGGAAACCAACACTATCCGAGGGTTAAAGATGGCTTTCATTCCCGCAGGCAGCTTTCAGATGGGAAGTGAGGATGGGGATGAAGACGAGAGGCCCGTTCACGAGGTCAGCCTGGATGCTTTCTGGATGAGCGTTACGGAGATTACCCAGACTTATTACGAGAGCGTGACCGACACCAATCCATCTTATTGGGAAGACCAGGACAACAACCCGGTGGAGCGGGTTACCTGGTATGATGCGGTGACTTTCTGCAACAAACTGAGTGAGCAGGCGAATCTCGAGCCCTGTTACGAGCTGGAGACCTGGAGTTGCGATTTCTCCAGGAACGGTTTCCGTCTGGCCACGGAAGCCGAATGGGAGTACGCCTGCCGGGCGGGTACGACCACGAAGTATTATATCGGCGACTCTGAGATCGATCTGGACGAAGCCGCCTGGCATTGGGATAATAGTAATGGAGGGATCCAGCAGCCGGTTGCTTTAAAAGTACCCAACCGCTGGGGTTTATACGATATGCACGGCAACGTGTGGGAGTTGTGCAACGACTGGTATGATGAGGATTATTACACTGTCAGCCCGAGTCACAATCCCACAGGACCTGAGTTCGGTTCTACTCGGGTTCGACGGGGCGGGTGTGCGTGCGCCGACGTCTACTTCCATCGTTCAGCCAATCGTGAATACTGGCGGCCGGTCTACAAAGACCAGACTGTGGGCATACGTGTTGTTCGCCGACTTTAGCAGATAAATTCATAAATACAGTAAGGTATTATATACCTGTCTAAAAATTCAGCCTGGGGGCGAGGCATGTCTCGCTCCCAGGTGGAACAGGCTGCCTAAGTTCCGGGAAAAAGCACTTACTTTCCGGTAATAAAAGTTAAAAAGCAAAAAAGGATCATTCCGTGCCGGTGCCGGATGAATTCCATCTCTGCATTCAGTATTACCGTCAACCCACACCGCTGCCCGAGGAGTGGGAGCGGGATTTGAAACATATCAAGCGCCTGGGTTTTTCCGCGGTCCAGCTTCGTCCCCAGTGGGCCTGGCACGAGCCGCGGGAAGGCTCTTTACGCTGGGATGATATCGACCGTCTGATGGATTTGACCGCCGAGCTCGGCCTGAAAGTCCTGTTCAAGTTCATCCTGGAGAGCGCTCCCGCCTGGTTGTTCACCAATTACGAGGTTCGCCGTTTCAGCCCGGACGGCATCCCTTTACAGCCAAAGGCTCGCGGTTCGTATTACCTGGGCGGATGGTTTGCCTGTTTCGACAGGCCGCTGGTCCGTCAAAAGGCGGAAAGATTCATTGTTGAGGGTGTTCGCCGCTACCGGGCACGGGAGCACCTGCTGGGTTGGCATGTCTGGAACGAGCCGCGCAGCCGGCCTTTCGCCGACTGTGCCTGCGACGATTCAAACCAAGCTTACCGTAAATGGCTCTCCGGCCGGTTCACGGATGTGGAAGCGTTCAACAGGCGGTTCGGTACGGCGTTTTCCGACTGGAAAGATTTCCGGCCTCCGCCTGACTTGTCCGCTTACTTCGATTCGTGGCTCTGGCGCACCTGGCGCGCCCACGCCGTGGCCGAGCGCATCGAGTGGCTGGCCGACCTGGTGCGGGCCAATGATCCCGACCGGCCTGTCTTTTGCCACGTGGGCTTCAACTCTGTCCTTCAACCGACCCTGCTGGATACCTCCCACGACTACCTGACCGCCCGCCCGGTCGATGTTTTCGGCACCAGCTTCCCTCACTGGACAGGAGATTTCCATACCTTTTTCGAGATGGACAGGCCGGCGCTTTTTTCCAATCCCCGCTTCCGCGAGGAATCTTACCTTTACGCCCTGCAAAGCCGCTGGATAGCCTCGGTCAAGGACTATTTCTGGATCAACGAGGTTTACGGCAACAACTGGAACTATCTTGCCGAGGACTATACCGGGGAGGATATGCGTTTCATGCTGCTGGTTCCTGTTTCCGAGGGAGCGCGGGGGATCGTGATCTGGCAATTCAGGCCGGAGCGCTTTTCCGAAGAGTCAATTACTTCCGGGCTGATCGACCCGGACGGTTCGGATACCGATAGAAGCCGGGAGGCGGAACTGGTCTGCAAGGCTTGTCAGCGCGACCCCCAGGCTTTCCGCACCTACCGGCCTGAGCCCGCCCGGGCCGCGGTGGTTTTCGATTTCAGCGCCGATATGTACTCGGAGATCGAAGATGCCGAGGATCTTTCGAGAACCGGCACGGTCTGTTACCGTTACAAGGAATCGCTCAAAGGGTACTACAGCCTGCTCTGGCAGTTGGGCCTGGCGGTCGATCTGGTCCCCATGGAAGATCTGGAGCGCATACTCGACTACCGCCTGGTGGTTCTGCCGTACCAGCACCTGGTGGAAACCGAGCAGGCTGCTCTGTTGATAAGGTATGTCAAAGACGGCGGGACCCTGGTCAGCGATCCGGGCCTGGCCTTTCGTGACGGGCGCGCCTGGGTCAACCCTGTCCGTCCCGGCTGGGGCCTGGACAACCTGGTCGGCTGCCGCGAAGTGAGCCTGAAAAGGATAAAGGAGCCCCGGACGGTAAAGGTGCTGGGACGCGAGTTACCCGCCTCCAGAATATCGGGCAGACTGGAGACTGTCGGCACCGGCGAGGACCTATCCGAGGGCGCCGGCCTGCTGGTTACCAACCGTTCGGGCAAGGGACAGACATTCCATTTCGGTTTTTACCCCGGCATCTCGTACCGTGACACCGGCCGGGAAGATTACCTGAAACTGATGCAGGACCTGGCCTCCCGGGCCGGCCTGGAGACCCCCCGCCGCATTCCGGGACCCCTGGTTCGTCTGCGCCGGGGAACTGTGGGTCAAGAGGAGAGGAAACCGGCGGCGTTTGTTTTCAATTATGAGCGGCAGGAGCAGCCTTTACCGGTGGAGGAGCTCGATCCGGGTAAATATCGCTGTGTGCTCAGCGGGCGGGAAATCGATACCCAAAAAAAGTATTCGATCGCCGGTCGTGAGATCATGTTCCTGGTGCCGCACAAACCCTAGGTTGCTTTCACCACAGTCGGCACAAGTCTGCGGTGGTTTTCTTAAGCAGGATAATCGTTTTAAATACCGAAGCAGGGGCACAGCATGCTGTGCCCCTGCGATATGTAATCAAACAGAATCTTTTTTAAATTACGCTGTTTACGAGGTAACCGTTATGGATGACATTGCCCGAGAGTCTCCGGATGGACTCCTCCGGCGGCGTTTATCCCTTTTTTACCTGGTGCTTTTCTCAGTGGCCATGGCTTACCTGGAATCTGCGGTGGTGGTGTACCTGCGGGCTCTTTACTTTCCGCACGGGTTTTCGTTTCCGCTCACCGTGATCGAGCCGCGGATGTTGCTGGTAGAGCTCGGCCGGGAGCTGTCAACCATGGTGATGCTCGTGGCGGCTTCCTGCTTTGTGGGAGCTGTGTTCTACGAGAGGTTCGCGGTGTTCTGTATCGTTTTCGGCATCTGGGACATATTCTACTACCTGTGGCTTAAGGTTTTGCTGGACTGGCCGGAGAGCCTTTTTACCTGGGACGTGCTGTTTTTGATTCCGCGTCCCTGGATAGCGCCGGTGCTTTCCCCGCTGGCGGTAGCGGTCTCACTGGTTGTCGGAGGCGGAGCGATCCTCAGGAGGCTGCGCTCGGGCGGGCGGTTTTCGCCGAACTTGCGGGAGTGGGCTATTGCCGTGGGAGGAGCGGCGCTGATAGTGTTTTCCTACACCTGCGATCTCGAGGCCGGCCATTGGTTAGCCATGCCCCGGCCTTATCGCTGGGAGCTGCTGTTGGTCGGTGAAGCGGCCGGTTTCTATGCCCTGGCGCGTAGTCTTTTCCGCACCAGGCGGCAAGAAGGAGGGGAATGATGGCTGAAGCAGCCTTTTTCGATGCCAACGCCTGCCTGGGCCGTTCGGCCTATCGCACACCCGGAGCGCCCTACGATGCTGCGGGTCTGATCGGCGAGTTGGATCACTGCCGGATAAGCCGGGCTGTGGTATATCATGCTACCGCCCGGGAGCTCGACCCGGCCGCTGGAAACCGGCTCCTGCTTGAAGAAGCCGCAGAAAACCGGCGACTGGTCCCGGCTGCGGTAATAAGTCCCGGCCCTTACACTGCTGGCCGCAGTCCGGCCGGGGAAGTCCGTAAAATGCTGGAATCGGGTGTCAGGGCTTTCAGAGTCTTCCCGCTGTACCACCAGTTTTCGCTTAGCAAGGGATCGATGGGTGAAGCCCTGGAGCTGCTGCAGGAGCGAAAGTGTCCGCTGTTTATCGATTACGATCAGCCCTATTATAATTTCACACAACTGGGGCAGCACGAGCAGCGGGCGATCGACCTGGAGGCGGTGGACCGGCTGGCCGAAGCTTATCCGGAACTGCCGGTCGTGGTGGTAGGAGCAAACTATAACCATACCTCCAGGCTTTTCACCCTGTTCGACACCCGGCCGCACCTGAAAGTTGAGACTTCCCTGTTCCAGGGTTTCGAGATGATCCCCTATGTCTGCCGGCACTGGGGTGCGGAAAGACTTCTTTTCGGTACCGGACTGCCCGCGGTAAGCCCGGGAGCGGCCCGGGCGGCGGTAATGTACGCCGGGATCGGGGAGGAAGACCGCCGCCGGATCGCCGCCGGCAACCTGGAAGCACTCCTGGGGGAGCAGTGTACTCCCACCCTTGCCGAGGACCCGGAGCGTTCACCGATTATCCGCGACCTCGACCTGGGTCGACCGCTCGAGAGAATTACCGTGCTCGATTCCCATGGCCACATCGGGCCGCCGGGATTCGAGGGAGTTATCGGCTTGACCCTGGGCCCTCAGGACGCCGACTCGATAGTCCGGGCTATGGATCGCCTGGGAATTGACTCGGTTGCGGTAAGCAGCTGGGAAGTCTGCGGAGGCAATGCCCCGGAGGGCAACCGTACGGCCTGGGAGGCGGTTCAGCGATACCCGGATCGTTTCCTGGCCTATGCCGTGGTGAACGCGAATTATCCGGAAGAATGGCCCTCCCAGCAGGAGGAATGTTTCGGAAAAAGACGCTTTTTCGGGCTGAAACCCTATCCTTTTTACCAACGCCGTGCTTTGAGCGATGCAGGTTACGCAGAGCCCCTGTCTGCGGCAAATCGCTTACGGCTGCCGATACTGTGCCACCAGGGTTTCGAGCCCCTGGCGGGAGTGACCGCGGAAGAAATAATCAAGCTCGCCCCCAGATTTCCAGGGGCTACTTTCATCATGGCTCACAGCGGGGCAAGCTACCGCCTGGCGGATGTCTCCATCGACCTGGCGCAGCAGTTCGACAATGTGCTGCTCGAGATAAACTATACCTCGGTCCCTTTCGGCATGATCTCTTACCTGGTGAACAAGGCGGGCCGGGAAAAAATCCTTTTCGGAACCGACATACCGATGCGCGATCCCGCACCCATCCTGGGCTGGGTGGTCTACGACCACCTGAGCGATGAAACCCGGCAGAAAGTCCTGGGCGGCAATCTGCACAGCCTGATCCAAAAGGTCGGCTACCCGCACCGGGCAGGCACTCCCCCGGACCGGCCCGGCGGCGCTTAGTCGAAGGGATGCTTGCGTACCGGCCGGCCGAGCTTCTTCTCTACCGAGTTCACTTTGCCTTTTAGCCTGCCGGTCTTGCCTTTGCGCTCATCGGCCTTGAGCAGCATGTAAACCCTGTCGTGCTCTTTGAGCAGCACCTGACGGCACTTGCCGATAAGATCGATCACCTCGTCCCATTCACCCT
>CAZSTM010000132.1:0-9059 GCA_964609635.1 uncultured Gemmatimonadales bacterium | reverse complement strand
GCTATCAATATCACCGGAGGCTTCCGCTTTTACAACTACTTATGCATTCTAACACGGCATGCCGTGTCCCTACCGGCCTGTCATGATGGGAAAGGCGTAAGCCTCCCCTGGTTCTTAATCATCCGCTCCAGGATCAGCATGGTGATCATCATGTACCTGGGCTGGTGAAAGTTTCCCCTGCGCTTGGGGTGGTATTCTTTCCTGGCGATTTTGTTTCCCAGGCGGTCCACGGCCTGGTCCCAGACCTCGATATCGTTGTCGGCCACGGTTCTCAGGGTGAATTCACGGGTCCTTTCGTACCAGTCCCTGGCCCAACTCGCCCCGGTGTATTCCAGCACCACCATGCAGCCTAACAAGGCCTCGCACTGCAGCCACATGGTCTTGACTCCGTAGTCGGTACCCTGGAGTTTATCCGGCCCGCCGTAAACAAAAAAATCACCGCTGCCGAATCCGCCGAAAACATAATCCCAGCTTAATTCCAGGTATCTTCTCAGACGGCCGCAGGCGGTGTCGAAAAGGACACGGTCGTTTTTTCTTAAGGCTTCGTACATCACCATCCAGATCACCTCTATCGAATGCCCGGTGAACATCTGGTCCTCGAAACCGGGTATGCGACAGTAGTCGTGGTTCAGGTATTCGTTGGAGATACCGTACCGGGGATTGTAGAACTTGTTCATGATCAGGTCCACCTGCTCCGCGGCCAGTTTCTCCAGCTCGGGGTCGGGGCGCTGCTCCAGCAACCGGGTGAGCAGCCTGAGCAAAACCATGGAGTGCCCCTGGGTTCTGATCCCGGTTAAGGTTATCTCCCCCGGCAGGAAAACCCCCTGGTAGCCCGGGTCATCGTAGGCCTCTATCGAGGCCTGGAGGGTTTCTTTCGCCAGCCGGAGGTCCTCCTCCAGGCCGGCGGCTTTATAGTACTCCACCAGGCCGTTGGCGGCGAAAAGCCAGCCGTAGATACTCTTGCTCACCCCCTCGATTACCTTTCCGTCCCGGTGAACCCTTTCATACCACCTTCCATTGCCCGCCGACATGTGCTCGACCATGAAATCCCGGGTCTTCTGCGCGATTTCCAGGTATTGCCGGTCCTTACCGAAATTGTTGTAGAGGAAAGAATAGACCCAGAGAGCACGGCCCTGGAACCAGATGTTTTTCTCATCGTCCGCCGGGGTGCCGTCATCGTTCAGGTGGCAGATGAACCCGCCGAGCTCGGAGTCATAGCCGCCCTGGTGCCAGAACGGAAGATAACCGTCGAAAAGACGCTCGCGGTAGTCCTCTTTGAGCTCGGCGAGGCTCATTCCGGCTATTTTCTCCGGCAGCAGAGTCTCATCAGAGGTTACGAATTTTTTGGCAGCAGGTTTTTGGTCGGCGCAATTGACAAATATCGCGCCGATGAGGATTACAATTAGAAGCAGCAGGCGAGCTTTCATTTTTATCGATTCTTTTATAATAAGAAAATTTTATTCAGCACCTTTTACGGCGTCATTGCGCCAGAGGTGAAGGTACCGGTAATCATCCCAGCAGATGCCGACAATGTCCAGGTCGCCGTCGCTGTCGAGATCAGCGACCCGGGCGCCCAGGTGGTTTTCCTTGCCTGAGTCCACCAGGTGACGGGTGAATTCGCCGCTGCCGTTATTTTCCCAGATAATGAGCCTCTCGGGGCCGCGGTGCTCCCCGGTAATAATGTCCAGGTCGCCGTCCGAGTCCATGTCCGCGATGTCCATGGCGTTGGTGGTGTACTGGACAGCCACAGTGTGACGGGTCCAGCGGTCGCCGGTGGGGTCTGCAGGCTGTTCGTACCAGTAGGTTTTCCACCGGGGGTTAAGCTCCTGGGTTTCTTCGGTTACAATAATATCCAGGCGACTGTCGCCGTTTATCTCCGCCACCATGATCCGGTCCGGAAAAGGAGCGTCGGTAACTCCGATATTAATTTTCTCCCAGGCGCCGGTGCCGCCGCCCGGGTTTTTCCACCAGGTGACCGGCCTGTCCCGTCGGCTTCTAACCTCGAAACCGGCGACATCGACCAGGCCGTCGCGGTCGATATCGCCCGCACCCATACCGTAAGCATCTGCAGCAATCAGGGTGCGCGGCCAGTCGCTTTCCTGTGGATTGTCCGGAATCTCGAAAAAGGATATCCCGTCGCCGCCTTCCAGCAGGATTTCAGGCTTTCCGCCGGGGATAATCTGCGCTGTCAGGTATCCCTGGCCGGTGCCGTGGTCTGTGGGGGGCTGCTCGCCGACTTTATAAGCCGTCCATTTACCGCCCCGGGCATCCCCGGCTTCGAGCCAGTACACATCCGGGCAGGCCTGGCCGATAACATCCCCCAGGTTGTCGCCGTCAACGTCCATAATAATCATCGCGTCCACGTTCAGCCCGAAATCAACCCGGTCCCACTTGCCGGCCATATCGCCGCCGGGGTTGCGGTAAAAGTATCGTCCGGAGACAATGTCGCCGCAGCCGTCGCCGGTGAGATCGCCCATGGCCAGGCCGAAATACCTCGACCAGCGGGGTTCGGCCCAGTCGCCCCATCTGGCGCGGCTATCATCCACCTGGATGTAGCGCCACCCGGCAAGAGAGAGGTCCTTGTCGGTCCTGGTCTGATTGATCCACATTTCCAGAGGTCCGTGGTCATAGTTGCGCAGGCCCAGGATGTCCACATCGCCGTCGTTATCGATGTCGCCGATAGATGCGCTGTAGCTGCCCGAGTCGCTCAACACCTGCCTGGTCCAGGCCGAAGAGGTTCCGTGATTGAAAAAAACCGCCACTTCGTCCGGGTCGTCACCTTTGAGCATTTCCCCGGCCAGCACGTCGATATCACCGTCACAGTCGAAATCGGCCGCCTGGAGGTTATGCACGTAATCCATTCCTTGGGCGATCACCTGCTCCACCCAGGGGCCGTTTACAGGGTCCCCGGCCTGGTACCAGGACACCGGATAACCCGGCTTCTCCGAGTGGGAAATCAGCACGTCCATCCTGCCGTCTTTATTCAGGTCGACCGCACAAACCTTGCAGTTGTTGTCCATCCATGAGCCGGTGTCCTGGCTCCACCATTTGGAGTCAATGTTATGCTCGAGGTACTCTCCGGTCCTGGCGCTGTCCGGGGTTTCCAGCCAGAAACCGTTGAGCACCACATCCGGGTCGCCGTCGCTGTCGAGGTCCGCGACATCTGCGCCCTCGTGGTCGTGGATGGCGATTTCTTTTGCGGTCCAGGCATCCGGGCCGTCCTGGAACCAGACCTGCACCATTCTATGCTCGCGCGACATGACATCCATCCTGCCGTCCCTGTCGAAATCGGCCGCGTGGATGTCCTTGGCGTAATTGTTTGCCCCGATGTCATGGCGCTTCCAGGTTGCTGCGGGGTCTTGCGAGGGAAGGGGATTCTCGAACCAGAGCATCACCCCTTCGACATCGGAGCCGGGGAGCCCGATCCTGCCGGCAATGTCCAGGTCGCCGTCCCCGTCGATATCCGCCAGGTCCATGTCGCAGGCGCGGTAAGCGGGGAAATCCTCGAACGACTCGATATTTGCTATCAAGTGCCTGGACCGCCCGGGCGACTTGTACCAGTAGAGCCCGGCCTCGGTCTCGCCGTTAACCGCCACCGCTATGTCGTTCAGGCCGTCGGCATCGATGTCCCCTACTTCCCGGTGCCCGTAGATAGTGTCCAAAACAACATATTCAAAAGCCGCTGCAGGTAGCTTTTGGCCAGCCCCCTCTTTACCTTTCTCTGCAGGATGGGCGCAGCCGGTAATTTTTAAAAATGCTATTACCAGGCACACAACAGATATTTTCAGCAAATAATTTGTTGACAGCTGTTTGTTCCCGCCGGTTAAAAAGCGCATTTTGGAAGGCTCCTGTGTGATTTAGAATAAAAATTTTAAGGAGGGTTTCTGAAGGATACAATATAATGCAGCTTTAGACAAATGGTTTTTGGGAATGGTGGGATAGAAGGCTGGAAGAAGGTATGCCCAGTTGTAATATGACAGATTTCGCGACCTCACTCACGGCCCTGGTTTTTGGCAGAAAGTGGCGCTATTTGGCACAAAAAAAGCCCGGTACAGATTTATACCGGGCTTTCTAACTTATTAATTTAATAAATAATATATGGTGAGCCGTGCAGGAACCGAACCTGCGGCCCGCTGCTTAAAAGGCAGCTGCAGATTATTTTCGAATATTTTCTAACCCCTTAAAATTCAACCCAAAAGCGCATGGATGCTGCGTCTGAGCCTTTTGGGTACCATGCTTCCAATTCACACAGACACCACCAATTCACATCAATTCTGACACGATCTGACACAGTTGAAAATTCATGTCATTTATATCATTCGCAGCTTAGTTCCTCGAAGACCGATTCAGACTGACACAATTTATCCGATTTCTAGTCTCGTCGGGCCCGCCATTTATTTAAACGTTTAAAAGAATAAAGGCTGGTTCGGATGTAAGGATTGAAGGCACCATTTGCCGAATTGTGTTAATGATCTCCTCCCCCTGTCGGGCCGGTAAAGGACTTTAACCTTCAAGTGAGTTCCCGAGGGCATGCACAGAAAAAAAGGGCTTGGAAATCGTTCCAAGCCCTTTTTTTCAAATCAGCTGTATTCCTAGGATGCCTGTTTTTCCAGGGAATAAGAATGTTCAGGCAGAGTACTCATAATATTCCCATTAACCTTGTAGACCAAAGTGTTGAAGTCCAAATCCTCTGTAAACGGATTCGGGGAGAGAAGATACTGCTGCAAATCCCAGGTCATAAGGATGGCCGGCTGAGAGATGCCCGGATAGGATTTTATTCCAAGCGCAGATATTTCACTGAATCCATAACGTGCATATATAGAGCTTTTTGATGGATGAACAGCGATGACAAACCAGTTCCTTTTGGGCTCCTCGACACAGCAATCATAAAAGCGCACCTCTGGATGTTCTCGAAAAGCTTGCGTTCGATTCCGAACCTGTGTCTCCGGTATTCTCGTTTAATCACAAGCCTCGACAGTTCGTATATCTCACTCGATACATCTTTTCCATTACCTGAAATAGTGGATCCGAATCTGGGATAAAAACCGGAATAATTTTCCGTCGATATTTCGAATGTTGCAAAAGCGGGGAGAGTGGATTCCTGACAATCCGATGCTGCCGCACATTCAATACCATGCTGCCGCATAATATTTCCAAGTTCCTTTTTATGGGGACTATCAGTACTATTCTGGATGATTCTTATCGTTCCAGCCAGCTCTTGAGTACCGTTCTGATGAACAAAAACTCCGAAGCTTATCGATTTGGGATCGTATCGGTCAATCTCAATCTCTTTGTCATTCGAATTAATGAATCCTACCTCCTGGTAAACCTCGTATCGCAGTTCCAATGCCCGTAATATCTCTTCCTCGGTTTTTAGTCTTCTGACTTCCAGATACTCTTCCCAAGGTAAGGGCGTTTTCTCTATACAGTCTTTTCTCCTGAGTGCGGAGTCGATGCCGGCAAATAAATCCGCTGAGCCGAAAGGCTTCCTTAGATTTTCAAGTACGATTCCATAAGATTCCGACCCTCCGGAGGAGGGAGGTATATGAGACGTGAGGACAATTGAAAGCTCCCCATTGGGAACCGGAGTATACATTCCTTGATTTAGACTGATTCTGGATCCTGGTTGCCAGCTTCCTTCCAGAATAGAAAGTTCCGGATTTTCCAGTTCCACTGCTTCGGACAGTTGAGAAGGATTCTCCAAAGTAACAGGCCGAAATCCTTTCCAGGAAAGAGCCCTGAACAAGGCGCTCCTGAGAGTTGGATTCGAATCCCATAGAATAATTGTAGCGGCCAAAATACCCCTCCTTTTGGTTTTCCTTGAGCTGATCAGCTCGGTATTATGGTTATTTCATCGGAAGAAAAGCACAAAAACCTTAATTCTTGTGGTTAACCTCCCGGGTAAAATGGACAAGCCGAATTTCTGCTAATAATGAGATGTTCCCCTTCAATTGATCCCGAAATAATAGTGATATAAATATTAATAAATATAATGCAAGATTGAATAGAAGCAAGTAAATATTATAACTGTAGGCAATATACGTAAATAAACAGAAAGTGAGGGTTATATTAAATATAAATAATAAATATTATAGATTTGTTATATATGTTATATACCCTTGGAGAGCTTATGAAATTAAAGACTCTTGATAAATTTTCCCCAAGCAGTCGCTTGACACTACAGGCATGGCTCGTTCTTTTAATACCGGAGAGATGCTCTTTTGATGGGCTGCAGGGGGTTTGTTCAAACCGGATCTTGTTGAATAGAAAAGGAGAGGGTTAAACTCCTTTCGACAGAAAGGAAGGAAATTGTGCTCGACCGGGCAGTTTGATTTTACTGAGATGTCACCAAGGAGCAGAAGCCTGAATCCAACTTTTTTCGACAGTTTTATTTACTTCCTCCCACCAAAAGTTTCTAAAATAATCCTTCAATTTATGATCACTCATTTTCCTCCATCCCGGGACGGATTATACCTTCAAATTGGACTTGCACCCGCTTGAGTAAAAAATGCGCCGCCGGGTAAAATATCGGTTACTTTTTTCGCCGCCAAAATGTTGAAAATTTTTTTGAAAATGCTTGACAGGCTGTGTTAAGTATGATATATTTTATATGGATGTTATTTTTGAGTTGTATTTTATATTTGGAGATAACCATGATAAAAAAATACCTGGAGGAATTCATACCTGAGCCACCATTTACAACAGGCGACATATCCCGCTACTGCCACACTACCGTGATGCAGGTAAACCGGTGGATTAAAAGCGGTAAGCTGAAAGCTTTTCGAAATCCGGGCGGTCAACATCGAATTACCAGAGAAGAGTTCAGGCGATTTCTGGAAAGGAATGAGATGCCGGTCATTGAAGACTTTTTCAGGGAAAAGCTCAGGAAGAAAATCCTGGTTGCTGATAATGACGCCACAGTGGTCGATGCAATCAGCTACCTCTTAAGGGCTCAGCCGGATGATTATGAAGTCGAGGTGTCAAGGGACGGGTACGAAACATTGATCAAAGCCGGGGATTTCAAACCCGATCTTTTGATTCTGGATATCAGGATGCCGAAAATCGACGGTTTGGAAGTCTGTCGCCGGCTGAGGCAAAGCAAAGACATTACCCAGGGGATCAAAATCCTGGCCATAACCGGACATTCGGAAGCTTATGACCGGGATAGGGTATTGGAAAATGGAGCAAATGAGTATCTTCTGAAACCATTCGAGAAAAAATCTCTGCTTGATTACGTAGAGAGGCTGATCGGATGAACCGCAAAGCCCCCAAAATATTTGTGGTCGATGATGACCCTTATTTCAGGATAGCCGTGGTCGGCATTCTCAGAGCTAATGGATATCAAGTGGCTGTGGAGTCCAGGCCGCTCTCGGTGATAAACTCCATTAAAAAAGAAAGGCCGAACCTGGTTCTTCTGGATCTTAGAATGCCGAAAGCCGGAGGCGAGGAAATAATCAAGACCATGAAGAGAATGAATCTCTCCATTCCGGTCGTCGTTATCTCCGGTCATTTAAGCCATCAGAACTTCCAGAAATTGCGCGGTCTCGGCGTTGAACATTTTCTGGTAAAGCCCGTCGATTTAAAGACACTTTTGGCTAAGGTCAAAGAGGCCATTGAGGTAAGAGTGGCACCCTATGGTAACCAGGCCTGAAATAAGCGAAAATAAACAAACCATACCTGAGGTCTGAAGAGTAAATGAAAATCCTGGAACAGAGTTCGGCAAAACGCTCCTGGGCCGAGTTCGCCTATCGGGCTAGCGAACGCTTAAAAATGAACCTGGGAACTCACGTTTTTACCGGTCGGGAAAACGGTCGTCTGGGAAGGTTTCACGAGTTGAGCGGCATCCTTTTGAAAATCAGGTATTCGTTTTCTGCATAATATCCGCAAAGGAAGGCAGAATCCTATGGCAAGGAGTTCAGCTAACAAGGAATCCGATCTGCAAGGACAACTTAAAAATTAAGCCGTATTGGATAATAAAAAATCAAGATGAATCACTCTAAGGAGGTTAGGCAGATGAGTTCGAGATCGTTCGCGGGAAGTCTGATAATGGTTTTTTTGCTGTCTTCGGTTCATGCAATTCCGGTACATCCTCAGGAGCCTGAGTTGACCGAAGAGATTTTTTTCCAGCCCATCGAAACGGTGATTACCGCCGGCCGGACCGAGCAAAGTATCGAGCGGGCCCCGGCTACGGTTACAGTTATCTCGTCTGAAGAAATAAAAGCTTCCGGTGCTCTTACTATCCCCGAACTGCTCCGTCTGGTTCCCGGACTCGATGTGATGACTATCAGCTCATCCCATTCCGAGGTAAATGCTCGAGGGTTGAACCAGGTACTCTCCAACAAGCTGCTGGTCTTGATTGACGGCCGGTCAGTCTATTTCGACTTCTTCGGTGGAGTGATCTGGCAGGGACTGCCGATTCTGCTGCATCAAATCGACAGGATCGAGATTGTTCGCAGTCCCAGTTCGGCCCTTTACGGCGCCAACGCTTTCAGCGGGGTGATCAATATCATCACCAAAACCCCAAGGCAATTGCACGGAAACAAGTTAATGGTCCAGGGAGGAGAAAATTCCACTCTTTATACCTCATTTGTACAGGGAAACTGGAAGCGGGATACCGGATATCGGCTGGCTCTCGGGACCAGGCAGACAAACAGTTTCCGCGATCCCAAGATGGATTCCGAGGATGTGGCTCTGGGCAACTTTTATGTGGAACATCGATTCCAGAACGATGCCAAACTCTCGGTGGAGGGAGGCTTAAGCTACGGTTCTATCGTGCAGATAGTCCGCATGGATGAGAACGAGTTCGATGCCACCACTACTTACGCCAAAATGAACCTTGATCACGAGTCCTTTAAACTGCAGGCCTTCTGGAACCGTGGAGATGAAACAGGTCAAGCGTTTTTCCCTCCGGGGCCCGATGTGGACATCTTATACAATACCTTTGATTTAGAAGCCCAGCACATGGTTAACCTGGGGATGCAAAATACCTTTATTTACGGCGCCACATACCGATTCAACACGGTAGAATCAAGCATTCTCGACAGGAATCACCGACAGAA
>CAZSTM010000131.1:8552-9122 GCA_964609635.1 uncultured Gemmatimonadales bacterium | reverse complement strand
TGACACCGATCCGAGTATTGAACTCTTGCCTGACCGTCCTGGTCGCCGCCGGCATGTTGATCTTTACAGGATGTGAAAAAAGACCGGTTGCCGAGCTCGAGCTATACCCCACTTTTTCGGCAGTCGGGCTCGAGATAATTTATCCTCCCGGGTCTGTGGTGGACACCACAGCCTCTTTCAGGTGGCGGACGGCCGGCGAAAAAAACTGGCGTAACGGAGTGGACTTGACTGTAAGTACCCAACAGCGCCTGGCCTGGGGCAGCATCTGGCCCCTGGAGGAGGATACCCAGGTCGAGGTGGAGGTGGATTTCAGCCGGTCCGGCCGGGGCAAGCCGCTGGCCGAAACCACCCGCACCAGGAAAATGGTGCTCGAGCCCCGGGGCGGCCGGACCTTTTATGTTTCCCCGGCCGGCAGCGATGATGCTGCGGGTACGCCGGAAAACCCGTTCAAGACTCTGGCTGAGTTGGCCGGGCTCGTAGCTTGAAGGATCAGAATCCCGACTGAGGGATTGAAACACACTCGGAAACGCTGAGACAAACACGCTGACGTAGCTTGAAGGATCAGAATCC